>DSDB01000565.1 GCA_011057845.1 Phycisphaerales bacterium
CGATATCAATCGTTGGCCCGTCAAGTCCGTCCAGCGGCAGTTCAAACCGGCAGCAGACCGGCCCTCGCCTAAACGGAACAGTCGTTGTGCGCTGCCCAACAGAGACCGTTAGTTGCTCGATACGGCCTTGCGGGTCGTAGAACGCCCCTAGCAGGACGTCGCCGGGCTTGACCTTCGTGTTGTAGCGTGGGTAGTCAAAGTACACAGCGTGTTCGGAGCCGGTGGGACGATAGAAGCTGTCGATGCCCTCTTCGAGCACGCGGACGATACGGTAGCCCGTCGTCCGGTCGCGGTCGCCGAATATCTCAGCGACGGAACCGCTGCTCATAATCTCCACGTCGCCGCGCCGGTAGGTTCGCTCGACGTGGTCGTGCCCGTGGAAGATTCGCTCGACCTTGTACTTCGTGAGTATGGGTTCCAGGGCGGCCCAGTCGGCCGGAGCATGGACGAACAGGAATATCCGCCTGCGTCCGCGCACGCGGGAAAGGTCCGCCTCAAGCCATTGCAGGCTCTCGGCGGGAATGCCCCACTGCCATTTCCCATCTTTCTTGCGGTTGAAGTCGAGCCCGACAACGTGGATGGGCCCATAGTCGAAGGACCACCGCAACGGGCCGACGACGCTGGTGAACGCCCCATACGCGTGGCTCGGATGTGTGTGGTCGCGGTTGGGATCGCCGTCGCGGACACCGACGATGTCGTGGTTGCCGGGCAGGCCGTAGAGATCGACCGGGAAATCCCGCGTGTGCTCGGCGAGGAAGGCAAACTGCTCCAGGCCGCGTTTCAATGAGTGGCTGTCCGACAGGTCGACAAGATCGCCGGTGAGGATGCAGAACACCGTCTCGGCCGCCAGGGCCTGGACGTCGTTACGAAATCCGATGAACTTCTCCGGCCCGCCGCGTGGAACATGCGGATCCGTGGCGTGGATGAATGTGAAGGGCACGGTCTGGTCCTCTGGGATAAGGCGGAAGTCCGCCTGGCCGGTTGGGCCTATCTCATCGACGTGGCGGAACCACGCCGAGGCCATCCGGTACCCGCCGGGGCGGCAGATGGCGACGGTGGCCCGGCCGCCGTCGGCCAGGGTGGGGTCGGCCTGGACCTCGATGCGGTAACGGCCCTGCCGGTTCGTTCGGGCGAAACCGACCCCATCCGTGATGCGAACAGCCCTGATGGGAGTATCCGCGGCATCGAATCGGCCGTTGCCGTTCACATCGTGGTACACCCGGCCTGAGACGGTCGCGGCCTGGGTCGTTTGGGTCAGCAGAGCCAGCAATAGCAGGCCATATCGGAAGACAGATCCAATCATACACGTTCTCCTGATCTATCGAGGGGCCGGAGAACCCGGTTTGCACACACGAAGCGGTCTTGCCCATAGAACTCGTGTCTTCTGGGCGGCGACCTTTGCAGTGTAGTTGAATCGGGGCCCACAATCAAGGCGGCGTCGGGAGCATTGCGGGCAGCCGGTGTTTCGAGTAGACTGTGCAGCAATACGGTTGCGAAATGTCGCGCGTGAAGGCCAATGCAAGACTCGATATAAACGGAGTCCGACTATGAGAAACAGTGCGATTATTGCCCTGCTGGGGTTGTTCATATCGCCGGCTTACGCCCGCGAGTACCACGTGTCCGTCAAGGGCAATGACCGCAACGACGGTGGCTCGGCCGCGCCGTTTCGGACCATTGCCGCGGCCGCGAAGGCGGCCCAAAGCGGTGATGTCATCACGGTGCACGAGGGCGTCTATCGTGAACAGATCCGCCCGCCCCGCGGCGGCCGATCCGGCGACAACCGCATCGTCTACCGGGCCGCACCGGGTGAGAAGGTCGTCATCAAGGGCTCCGAGGTCGTCAAGGGCTGGCAGAAGGTTCAGAACGATACGTGGAAGGTGGTCATCCCCAACACCTTCTTCGGGGATTTCAATCCGTACAGCGACCTGATCGCCGGCGACTGGTTCAACGGGCGAGGCCGCAATCACCACACCGGTGCCGTTTACCTCAACGGCCACTGGCTCGTCGAAGCAGCTACATTGGAGGAGGCGCTGGCGCCGGTGGGCGATGCGGCTCTGGGCCGTGCAGACGGGCAATACCTGTTGAATGTGGCCTGGCTGCGACCGGGTGAGGCTTCAGTGGACGGTGGGCGCATTGCCGCTGTCGGTTTTGCGGCGCAGGAAGGGGTGCAGACGGCCGCGTGCTCGGAGGGTGGCCAGTGCATCGGCTGGATCGAGCATGGCGACTGGGTCCGATACGAAAAGGTGGATTTCGGCCGGGGCACGGAGCAGATCGAGATTCGCGCCGCGTCCGAGACCACCGGCGGCATTATTGAGGTCCGCCTGGACAGCCCTGACGGAGAACTCCTCGGCCGTTGCATGGTCCCGAACACGGGCGGCTGGCAGTCGTGGGCGTCGTTTCAGGCCAAGGTCAAACCGGTCAGCGGACTCAAGACGATTTGTCTGGTGTTCAAGGGGCCCGAACGGGAGGCGTCGGATATCCAACTGTGGTTCGCCGAGGTGGACCCATCGAGCACGACCCTCTGGGCACAGTTCAAGGGCGTCAATCCGAATGAGGCCGAGGTGGAGATCAATGTCCGACGAGCCGTTTTCTACCCCGACGAGCCGGGGATGAACTACATCACCGTGCGCGGTTTTGCGATGATGCACGCCGCCACCAACTGGGCGCCGCCCACGGCCGAGCAGGTCGGGCTGATCGGCACCCACTGGAGCAAGGGCTGGATCATAGAAGACAATGACATCCGGTATTCCACCTGCGTCGGGATTACGCTCGGCAAATACGGCGACCAGTGGGACAACACCTCCCAGAATTCCGCCGAGGGCTACGTCAAGACAATCGAGCGGGCGCTGGGAAACGGCTGGTCCCGGCAGAACATCGGCCACCACATCGTTCGCAACAACCGTATTGCCCATTGTGAGCAGGCGGGTCTTGTGGGCAGTCTCGGCGCCGTCTTCAGTACGATCACGGGCAACGTGATTCACGATATCCACGTCAGGCGGTTGTTTACGGGCGCGGAGATGGCCGGAATCAAGATCCACGCCGCCATCGACACCGAGATCAGCCATAACCGTATATATCGCACCTGTCTGGCGATATGGCTGGACTGGATGGCGCAGGGGACTCGTGTGACGGGTAATCTACTTCACGACAACAACACCCAACTGTTCGTGGAGGTCAACCACGGGCCGTTCCTGGTGGACAACAATGTTTTTCTCGCGGGCGGTTCGTTGCTGGATATGTCACAGGGCGGGGCCTACGTGCACAACCTGTTTGCCGGCCGTATCGACCTGCGGCCCGAGTTGGGGCGAGAGACCCCGTTCCACAGGGCCCACTCCACCGAAGTGGCGGGGCTGAAGAATATCCCAGGCGGCGACGACCGGTTCTACAACAACATCTTCGCCGCCGCCGAGGGCCTTGCACCTTATGACAAGGCCGCCCAGCCGATGTTCATGGGCGGCAACGTCTTTCTGGGAAGCGCCCGGCCGTGCAGCCACGAAGAGAGCCCGCTGGTGCTGCCGCCATTCGATCCGGGCTTGCGGCTGGTCGAAGAAGATGGGGCCGTCTACCTCCATGTCAAGTTGGACAATGCCTGGGCCCGGCAGCAGACACGCCGGCCGGTAACCACTGAGGTACTTGGCAAGGCCAAGGTCCCGGACCTGCCCTATGAACATCCCGACGGTTCGCCCTATCGCATCGATACGGATTACTTCGGCAACCGGAGAGACCCCGACAATCCCTTCCCGGGTCCGTTTGAGTTGGCCGGCGACACGGAACAGGTGCTCAAAGTCTGGCCCTCCGCCGGGGCTCGATAGGCTGGACCCGTTCCCACCAAGCCACACATGCAATGGTTATTGCATGGCGGTGCGGCCCTTGGGGGTTTTATGCCGGTATGCCGCCACCGATCATGGCGCCCAACAGCAACGGCCCGATCTGTGAGAGGGCGAAGACCGCCCCACCGGCCGCGGCAATGCCCCCGATCACCTGCAGGCCGGTGGCCGACGGTGCGGGGCTGTTTCATCTTGCCGGACACCATGGAATAGCGATGCTATGACGCCGTGGCGTAGAATTCCCGCCTATGCTGCTCGGCGTATTCCTGGAGTCTGGCGGCGACGTTGGGATACTTATCGATCACGTTGGTCGTCTCGTAGGGGTCGTTCTCCATATCGAACAGCGATAGCTCGATCCGTTCCTGACGGTACTTGCCCGCCTGCCCATCGTTGGCCGCCTCCACGAGCGTGCGGTAGGCGTGTGGCAGGTGCAGCTTCCACTTACCATCCCCGGAGATGACGCCCTCGAAGGTAGCGCCCGTCGAGAACGGATAGTAGACGCTGGGGTTCTGCGCCTCCGGCTTGCCCGTGATCAGGTCGAACACATTCTTACCGTCCACGGGGTTGTCGGGCAGCTCGGCCCCGGCCAGATGGGCCAGCGTCGGCAGCACGTCCAACGTACACCATGCACGGGACGATGCCGTGCCGGCCTCGATTCGCCCGGGAAACTTGACGATGCACGCACTGCGCGTGCCGCCGTCGAAGCTGGTGCCTTTGGCCTCGCGATAGGGCGTCGATCCGGCATGGTTGCCGTAGGAAATCCACGGCCCGTTGTCCGACGTGAAGATGACCATGGTATCGTCTTCTACACCGTTGTCCTTGAGGGCCTTCATGATCTGCCCCACCGACCCGTCAATCTCCATCATCACGTCGCCGTAGAGGCCCGCCCCGGACTTGCCCTTAAACTTGTCGCTGACGAACAACGGAACATGCGGCATCGAGTGCGGCACGTACAGAAAGAACGGCTTATCCTTGTGCCGGTTGATGAAATCCACCGCATGTTCGGTGTACCAGGTGGTGAGCATCGGCTGATGCGCCTTCGTCACACGCTCAATCGTTACCCGGCCGTTCTCCCAGAACTGCAACGGGAATTTCCCCCAGTGCTCGGGGTTCTCCGGATGGAATTCCCACATGTCGTTGGAGTACATCAGTCCGCACGACTCGTCGAATCCCCGCGACCACGGACGGGTCTCCTCCTGGTCCCCTATATGCCACTTACCGAATACGGCCGTCCGATAGCCGCGGGTCTTGAGCACTTGGCCGATGGTTGCGTACCTGGGATCGCAGCCGCGGGCGTTCGGCCCGTGAGCCCCGAACACCTTCGTCCGACCCGGATAACAACCCGTCAACAAGGCACAGCGGGAGGCCGAGCACACCGCCTGAGGCACATAGAAGTTGTTGAACCGGCCGCCTTCGGACGCCAGTTGTGCTACGTTGGGCGTCTGGTACCTGGGCGATCCAAACGGCTGAAAATCCGCCCAGCCGGAGTCGTCCAAGAAGATGAGCACAAAGTTTGGCCGATGTGCAGGGCGTTGGCCCGCCCAAGCCCACAGACCGTGCAGTGACGCAAGTGAAAGGGTGGAACTCCTGAGAAACGCCCGTCGGGTCAATGCTATCTTCATCGTCATAGCACACCTCCTGAATCATCGGTTGGCAAGAATCGTGCAGTACATCGGCCGCGCCACCCACCTGCCGGGGCTGCCATACGCCCATTATGTCGGAACAGGACTCCAATGACACCGATTTTCCACCAGGCGTCCTTCAATATCAACGAACATGCGCGGGGCATCCGATTCGAATATCCGCGATTCCGGATCGCCGTCCTACTCCGGGATGGGGTCGTCGCGTCGGATACGTGTGCCTTCCCAGACGGCCTCGTCGGGGCCCTTGTCATAAGTCAGGATTCGCCGGGCGCTGCCGGGCGCGGGCGGTTGATCAATGCGGGGCAACTTGTGCAGGGGCTATTGACGCATGCGACGCAAGAACGCCAAGAATTACTATGGCTCTTTTCATAGATGACCTCATGGTTTACGCCACTTCTTGTACCCCATATCGCCTCTGGCGTTACGGTCTGATTGTGGTATAGTCGGTCGTATGAACATTGCGCAGGATGCCGCCATTCCTGGGCGTTGCATAAGACAGGCGATTTCGGGGTAGATGGCATGAGAACGACAACCCACCGGGTCATAATCTTGGTTGTAGCGATTCTTCTATCTCCGTCGGTATTGGGGGACGTTGTGAGGTGGGATTTCGAGTCCGACCTGGACCTGCGTGAATGGGTGCCCAACTCACACCTGTCCAACGTCGTTATCGAGGATGGTGTTCTGAGGGCGGCCGCCATCGACTGGGATCCGTTCCTGCTCTGTCGAAGCACGGCCATCGAAGCGACCGCCTATCAGTACGTCGTGATCAGGCTCCGGGCCGACGGACCGGGAATCGGGGAACTGTTCTGGTCCGGAGAACTGGAGGGGCAGTACGGCGGGCTGACCGAGCGCAAGAAGGTGCGGTTCTCGGTCGAAGGGGATGACCGCTGGCAGGAGATCGTGGTCTTTCCCTTCTGGCATACCGAGCGGGTGGTCCGTCAATTGCGACTGGATCTGTACCAGGGGGCCCACTTTGAGATCGACTGGGTGTGTGTTCGAGACTGGGGCGGCGGCCGGTCGCCAAACGCATTCGGTGTCTGGGGGTTGGGGGGCGACGTGGCCGGTTGGCAGATCCACCCTGGGGCCTTGAATCTATTTGCGCCACCCGTGCGGATTGATGTCAGCGACAAGACATGGGTGACGGTCCAACTCAAGTCCGACCGCCCAGGAGTAGCGGCCGTGCTCTGGGCGCTTGAGGATGCGCCTGGCGTCCAGAGCGAAGATTTCTCGATTCTCGGCGATGGGAAGCTCCATGCGTACAACCTGCGAATAGCAGACAATCCTGCGTGGCGCGGCCGCATCCTGGCCTTCGGGATACGTCTGCCTGCCGAGGCGAAGGCGTGGCTCGAGTCCGTTCGATTAGGCAAAGAACCGTCCGGTCCGGGCGAAATCGAATTCTGCTATTTTGGCTTCGAGGACGGGACCAATCGTGTCGGTCGGCCTTGTCGGCTCTTGGCGCAGGTTGTCAACCGCGGCGGAGGGCCCCAAGGTGTTCGAGGAGTCCATCTGATTCTGCCGGAGGCTGTCCAGCTTGTCTCTGAGCCTGCCAAGCTGTATCACCCCGGTCTGGAACACGGCGAGATTGCCCGATTCACTTGGGAAATCGCCGCTGCAAAGGCAGGCTCCTACAGAGTGGGCCTGTTGTTCAGTGGCAAAGGCAGCCTGCCCCCCCAGCAGACGGTGTCGCTGCAATTCACGGAGCCCGTCGATCGGCCGGCGGCTGACTATGTTCCGCCGCCCCGGCCGGTGAAGACGGCGGTCGATATCTGTGCGTTTTACTTCCCCGGGTGGGATACCGCGCAGAAATGGGACTGTGTCCGCGACGTGGCCCCTTATCGCAAACCGTTGCTTGGCTACTACGATGAATCAAACCCGGAGTGTGTGGACTGGCAGATCAAGTGGGCTGTCGAGAACGGCATATCATGTTTCCTGGTGGACTGGTACTGGGTCGAGGGTCGCCGGCAACTGACACATTGGTTTGAGGCCTATCAAAGGGCCAGGTATCGGGACTTTCTGAAGGTCGCCATTATGTGGGCCAACCACAACCCGCCCAATACGCACTCGGTCGATGACCTGCTGAGCGTGACGCGCCACTGGATCGAAGAGTACTTTCCCTTGAAGAGCTACTATCACATAGACGGCAAACCGGCGGTGTTCATCTGGAGCCCCAGAGGCATCCGCGCCGATCTGGGGTCCGTCGAGACCGTCCGGGAGACTCTCCGCCGGTCTCAGGCCCTGGCAAGGGAGGCGGGGTACGAGGGAATCACGTTTGTGGCGATGGGCAATGATTTCAGCGGGACCGGTGTCCAGGCCCTGCTTGAGGAAGGCTACGCGGGCATCACGACATATCACGAGTGGGGCAGCACCGTCGATGGGGCGGTCTCTACGAAGCTGTTTGACTTCCGCGACGTTGTGCGTGAGAGCACCGCCGCCTGGCGCCGGAAGAACCGGGCGGCCGGCTCGCTGCACTACTATCCGCTCGTGGACACCGGCTGGGACAGCCGCCCGTGGCACGGAGACAAGGCCATGGTTATCCAGGGGCGGACCCCGCAATTGTTTGAAGAACTGCTGTGGCAGGGCCGGTCCTTCTGTGTGGAGAACGACAAGCCCATATTGGTTCTCGGCCCGGTCAATGAATGGGGCGAAGGCAGCTACATCGAGCCCTGCACCGAGTTCGGATTCGAGATGCTCGAGGCCGTTCGCAGGGTTTTCGCGAATGGAGATGCGGCGGATTGGCCGGCCAACACAGCACCGCAGGACGTGGGACGGGGGCCCTACGATTTCCCGCTGCCCGACCCACATGATTGAACGATGCGTCCAGCGTAAGCTCCATGCCAATGTAAATCGCCGCCATCGTTGCCGCAATATGGTGGAGGAGTTGATGGGTGACGATGGGCATTGACACAGTTTGCCGCAAGTCGCTATTCTACAGCAACTTAAAAAACACGGTGCCCATAGCTCAGTTGGACAGAGCAACGGATTTCTAATCCGTAGGTCCCAGGTTCGAGTCCTGGTGGGCGCGTTCGGGCAAGTCTCTACAAAAAGAACGGGGGGAGACTCACCGCTTGGGACGTTGCCTTCCTGTGCAACTGACGCCCGTTCCACAGAGATGCCGGTTTTGAGCGTAGGCCAGACGACCGCGGCACGGTTCAGAATTGTCCAACAAGCTGTTTCGCCTTTTCTATGGCGGCGACCTGCTTTTGGCCGGCGGCGTCGGGGCCTTGCTGGAGGGTCGGCTCGATGACGATGGCGCTGACGTCGGTGATGCCGATGAAGGGCAGGATGGTTTCGATGTATGGCTTCTGGTGGTCGAAGGCGTTGAGGTCGGTGCCCGCCGGGTACTGGCCACCGCGGGCGTAGACGATGAGGGCGGATTTGTCTTCGAGCAGGCCTTTGTAGCGGCCATCCTCGATCGTGAAGGTCAGCCCCGGCTGGACGAGGATGTCGATGTACTGCTTGAGCCGCCAGGGGATGGAGAAGTTCCACATGGGCACGGCGAAGACATACTTATCGGCCGCCTTGAAGCGGTTGATCTCGGCGACAATCCGGTCCCACGCAGCCCGCTGCTCATCCGATTGCTCGCGGCTGTGCATGACGTTGTACTTGGCGTTGACGGCGAGCAGGTCAAACGGCGGCAGGTCCGTCTCGAAGAGGTTCATCTCGACGATGCGGTCATCGCCGTGGCCGGCGCGGTAGGCCTCCACAAAGGCGGAGGCGACGGCGATGGAATGAGAGTGTTCAATTCGGGGGGATGCCTGGATGTAGAGTAAGGTGGCCATAAGAGCCTCGTATATCGTCGTTCGTATTTCGTATTGTGTGGGCTGTCGCCGGGTTCGGGATATCCAGCCGGTGCGTGGCCATTGTCTGCCAGCCTTTCGGGATAGAGATAGCTGAACCTACTGCGGCGGCTGGGACGGGTGCTATTTTCGCTTACTTGTGCTGGGTGTCAAAGGTTCAGTTCGGTTGGGATCAGGCAGCCTTCGCAGGGGCAGAAAGCGCGGATGTTGGTTTGGGGGGTGGCCGGCGGCACTTCGCAGCCGGGCATGAGGATGAAGGGCGGGCCGGCCTTGGCAATGCAGTCGCGGGCGGCGTCGGCGACGGTCTGGGGGGAGCCCTGGAGCAAGACAGCCGTCGGGTCGAAGTTGCCGCAGAGGGTTACATCGGGGCCGACGGCAGCTCGGGCGGTATCCAGCGGGACCATCCAGTCGGCGTCGATGATGTCGGTGCCGGTTCGGGCCATGAGCGCAATGATGGGGTTGATGTTGCCGCAGATATGGAGCTTGACGGCGGCGCCGGCGTTGTGGATGGCGTCGATAATCTCTTTTTCTAACGGCAGGATATGGCGGCCGTAAACATCCGGGCCGACGAGCGAGCACGCGGCGTCGCCCATGCCAATCATGTCGGCGCCGGCCTCAACCTGGGCCAGGGCGAAGGCGATCTCGTTGGCGACGATCCGTTCGGCGACATCGGCGAAGAAATCGGGGTCGTCGATCAGGTCGTACATGGCGGTCTCGACGCCGCGCAGGTCAGCGTATTCGGCCAGCGGGCCCTCGACCCAGCCGAGGACGCTGTGGCTGTCGCCAACGGCATGGGCCATCTTAGCCACACTTTCGATGCGCTGGGCGGTGCGGGGGGCGGCCTTGAGGTCAAGGGGGCGAACTTTGGAGGCATCATCCTTGGATTGTAGCAGGAGGGCCTTGGGTTTGCCGACGCCGTCGGGCGGGTAGTCGAACGCCATGCCGTAGGCGGAGGCCTCGCGCCATGGGTCGCTGATGGCGCTGATCTGGTCGACGTTGAAGGCTTTCGTTACGGCGAGTTGCGCCTCGACAAGGACGTCGCCGTCGAGGTAGTAGTCGCGGTAGGGCCTGCCGATGAAGTTGGCGGCCCAGGCCATGAAGATAGGGGTGACGGCGGGACGGTCCGTCGGCTGGGCTTTGATGGTGGCGTAGATGCGTTCTTTGGGGGTCATGGAAGAAGACTCAAATATCAAGAGTCAAAGATCAAAACCACAACTCAAAAGGCAAAACGGAGCTGGCACTCAGCAGTGAACGGTCAACAGTTCTGGATTCCCGCCTGCGCGGGAATGACATTATGCACCTGTGCTCTTATGGGCTTGTGCTCCTGTGCACATGGCCCGTCTATATACATGGAAGTCCAACCTTATTCAGATTCAGATGGTGCGGCCGGAGCGGTAGTTGGGTTTTATATACTGGTTGGCTTGGCTGTCGTTGGTGATCTTCATGGCTTTGGTGTCGTATTCGAGGAGCTTGCCGGCGCGAAGGGCGACGTTGCCCATGAGGCAGAATTCGGTGAGCGGGCCGGAGTAATCGAAGGAGTCGCTGGGCATGGGGCCGCCTTTGCAGCCATTGATCCAGTCGCGGTGATGGCCGCCGACCCGCGGCAGCATCTTGGCTGGGCGCTTGTAGGCCCGCATTTTGGATTCGGGGACGATGCGGGGCGAGCCGGACCAACCCTCGCCGAGGATAGCGCCTTTGGTTCCGATGTAGATGATGCCGTTTGTGCCAATGCCGCGCCCCGGTTCCAGGCCGGCCGGTCGCGGGGGCATGACGCCGCCTTCGTACCAGGAGATGCGGACGGGCGGCATATCGCCGCGGGGGCCGAAGTAGTAGTGGATGAGGGAGGCGGCCGGGCAGGTTTCTTCGGTCGTGCCGTAAGAGCTGGCCTGGACCGAGTAGGTGGCGGCCTCGCCGAGCTTGAGGGACCAGAAGGCCGGATCGAGGTGATGGACGGCGAAATCGCCGATCGTGCCGGAGCCGAACTGCCACCAGGCCCGCCAGCGGACGGGGGCGTAGTCGATGTGGTAGGGTCGCGGGGGCACGGGTTCGAGCCATCTTTCCCAGTCAAAACCGGCCGGGACGGGCTGCGACTCGGTGGGGCGGTCGGTCAGGTTGGTCCAGCGGCGGGCGCCAGTGTCGGTCCAGGCGTGGACTTCGGTTACGTCGCCGATGGCGCCGTCGCGGATCCATTCGACGAGCAGGCGGATGTCTTCGGAGGAGTGACCGAAATTACCAAGCTGCGTGGCGACGCCGGCCTTGCGGGCGGCTTCGGTGACGACGCGGGTCTCGTAAACGGTGCGGCAGAGGGGCTTTTCGCAGTAGAGGTGTTTCTTCTTGGCCAGGACGGCGAGGCAGGCGATGGCGTGGGAGTGGTCGGGGGTGGCGACGAGGACGGCATCGATGTCCTCGGTGTCGAGCATCTCGTTGTAGTCGCGGTAGGCCGGGCAGGGTTGGCCGTAGCGTTTGGCGACGAGGTCAAGGGCAGGCTTGAGACCGGCCGTGCCGCCGTAGTAGAACATGGAGTAATCGCTCGATTCGTTGATGTCGCAGAGGGCGGCGAAGTGGACGTCGGGCTCGTTGAAAAGCTGCTTCATATTGACGATGCCCTGGCCGCCGGTGCCGATGACGGCGACGTTGACCTTTTCGCTGGGGGCGACAGCGGCCGGACCGCCGAGGACGTGGCGGGGCACGACGGTCAGTGCCGAGACGGCTGCAGCGGTTCGGAGGAATCTTCTGCGATCCAGGCGAGTCGGTTCGGTGCTCATGTGTATTCTCCTGTAGTCTGCTTGTGGTATTGCACCCCAGGTCCCGGAAGCGAGCTGTTGCGTCCTACGGCTACGGCTTGCCGATCGTGCGTTCGGGCCTCCTACGCCATCCACGGGCGCTGGCGTTCGAAGCCCTTCTCGAAGATCTCCCGTGCGATCAGGACGTCTTCGATCACTTGGAAATCGAACATCCCGGCGCAGATGAAGTCGGCGCCGTTTTCCCACGCATAGCGGAACCCGACCCGCGGATGGATCGCCCCGGCCGCCATCACCTTGAACGCAATCCACGGCGTCTTGAGGGTCTTCATATACTCGATGGTCTCCTCCGGCTTCCAGCACCAGATGTTGTCGTACTCCGGCTGCGGCTTGGCCGACCAGTAGTCCCCGTGGTGCAGCGTCTTGACCCAGAAATCCGGCCCCAGGCCCGCCTCGACGCACGCCTTGACCGTCTCGAGCCGATGCGCCCCCAGCCCGGCCGGCACGCCCTGCGCCTTCATGAACTCCAGCATCTCCCCCACCACCGCGACCTGGCCTCTGATAATCGCATCGTCGCAGATGCCCCCTTGCAGGTAGATGCCATCGGCCCCGCTGTCGACCGACCGCTGAATCCCCTCTTTCATGTTGCCGAACGCGCAATCGCTGAACCACAGGATTTTACCGCCCCGCTCGTTGCGGTAACGGTTGATGACCTGGTCGGACCGTGGATTCGTCAGGATCGTATTGATCCCGTACTCCTCGGCCAGCTCCAGCGTCTCAAACACCTTCTCATCGGTATGATAGGCCTTGACCAGCGACGAAACGTACATCAGGTCCCGGCTGTGCGCCCAACCGCCGATCAGATTGCCCCCGCAGAACAGCCGGCTGATCTGAAGGTTCTTGATCTTGCCGTAGGGCATCTTGCCCTTGTGCTTGCCCTGCGGGTCCGCCTGCCGGGGATTGCTCGCCCCCATCGCCATCTGCGTCAGCAGATGGGCGTCCTCAAAACTGCCTACTCCCAGCGCCGCCGCCGAGGCCGCCACCGACTTCTTCACAAACCCGCGCCGATCCATTCCACCGGACATAACCAACTCCTTACACTCAACTCAGTCTCAAAGCCGTCAAACCGGCCGCCACCCATCACCGCGGTAACAACCGCCACCCATCATACCCAATCCCCCCCCTATGGCAAGAAGAACACCTCCAATTCCTGCGACGAAACCACCGTCTGGCCCCCCAAAGCCCCCACCCCAAATGCGCCCGCCGCTGGAACTACTGGCCCAGCGGGGGCAAGAACACAGGCCACCCGGAAATCTGTGCGAGGTGTGCTGAAGTAGTAGCTGGCGGTCAGTGACTGGACAGGCTTCGCATTGCGCATTGCGTCCTTTGCGTCGCCTGACAGCGACCGAGTCCTGATTCAGGGTCAGGAGCGGTATTGCGACGGCATTGGCAGAATTCGGCTTGAATACCGCTACGGGTCCGGGTAGACTATGCACAGGCTGGCGGTGGGTAGGCCTCGTCCAGAGATAGTGTCAGGAGACCGAGCAATGAAACCGTCGAACGCGGTGATGTTTGGAGGCAGCAGGAACCCAAGCTGAATGGCTTCAAACTGGTGTTTGCCCGATTTCAGGCGTGGCAGTATTTGACGCCGGATGCCGCCGTGAGAGGATTGTTGAGTGAGATCGTAGGCGCGGTACAAAAGCATGTTGACTGGTCCGGATTGGGTTCGCTGCCGGATGCGTACCTCGACGTGCTCGGCGAGTGTCCAAGTTGGTGGTTGCGGGCCAGCGCAATTCTCCTGCGCCATGACCGTAGCCCCGAAAGCATCATTGGCAGACTGCAGGATGTGCTGCTTCGAACGAGGATACGAGTAGTCGTATTCGTCGATGACTTTGACAGGCTTGAGGGAAAGTCACATGAGACACAGGACGCAATTGCAGCAGCCCTGAATCAACTTCAAAACCTGACGTGCGTTCAGTATGTCCTGTGTGTCGGACCTATGAAG
>DSDB01000023.1 GCA_011057845.1 Phycisphaerales bacterium
CCAGTTCTCTACGCCCATAGGACGGATAGACTTGCTGTGTATCGCGAAGAAGGGTGAGTATGTGGTCGTGGAGATCAAGGCGGACGAGGCACAAGATTCTGTCTTCGGCCAGATTCTGCGATATATCGGGTGGGTTCACCGCAACGTGAAGGGAGGCAGGGACAATGTGCGAGGCATCATTCTCGCATCGGAATTCCCTGAGTCTGCTCGTTACTCTAGGATCGGACTGATGAAACCGAACTACAAAGAATTCCTTCAGTTCAAGAAGCATGGGCTAAATGTACAGGATACCTGAAGAGTCTAAGTGGCCGCAGGCCTTTGTTGACAGAGTAATCAACGATGATGCGCTGAACACGCTGGCCAAGATGCCGGACCGATGTGTGGCCCTTATCGTGACAAGCCCGCCCTATTGGAATGTCGTCGATTACGGCATAAAAGGGCAAATCGGGCAAACCAGTTACGAGCAGTATATCAGCGACCTTGTGCCGATATGGGAAGAGGCCGAGCGGGTTCTGATCCCCAATGGGAAGCTGGCGATCGTAACGCCAATCATGCCGATTCCCAAGAAAGTGATGAACAGCGGGCATACGAGGCACTTGAAGAACATCAACAACGACATTGAGCAGTCGATACTCAGGAACATTCCGGCTCTCGACAGACTGAGCCTGTTTGTCTGGCAGAAACAGACTTCTGTCAAGATGTTTGGGAGTTACCCATTTCCTCCGAACATCTATGAAGACAACACAATCGAATTCATCAACGTGTATGTGAAGCAAGGCGCTCCGCCAGGCATCACCAAAGAGGCCAAAGTGCCCAGCGAGTTGACGCAGGAAGAGTGGCGAAATCTGACGATGCAGATTTGGCCGATGTATCCCGAAGACGTGCAGAGGGCTGGGGGGCATCCGGCGCCTTTTCCGGTTGTGCTTCCTCAGCGGCTCATCATGATGTACACGTTCAAGGAGTGCCCCGATGCCGGTTTTGCCGGTGACATCGTCCTGGATATGTTCAATGGAGCAGGAGCTACGTGCGTCGCCGCCAGAGCCCTGGGTCGCCGGTGGATTGGAATCGATCTTCATGGGGGCTATTGTGAGATCGCACGAAACCGCGTGCGGCATGACGTTGTGGACCCCTACTGCATGATGCTGCAAACCGTAAGGGTGCGAGGCGCCAAGAGCAGCCGTCAGCTTGTATTGTTCGCTGATTCCGTCGCAGAACAGTGAGTCGGCAATTGCCCCACGGGCACTATCAGTTCGGCCTCTTGAAGGGGCGATAGAGAGGGTCGCCGATGAGGAGCATTTGCCAGGAGTTGTAGGGGTTGGTGGCGTAAAAGGCTTCGACGAGGCATCGACCGGCAAAGAGCTTGCTGAAGAACATATCGGGCTTGGGGAAGGCCTGGAGATAGGGTTCGGCGACGGGACCGAGGGTCGCGGTGATGCCGTCGCGGAGCATGGCCGGGCCCCACTGGGTGCTGTTGGGGTCGCGCAGGTCCACGGCCTCGAAACTGGCGATGTGGTAGCCGACGGCCCCGTCGACAAACTCGAAGGCATCGACATAGTTCTTGAGGCTGTACCACCCGCAGTACAAGGCTGTCCTCGGGCAGTCGCCGCTTTGGAACAGCGCCTCGGTGGATTCGTGACGGACCTCGAAGAGGCCGTGGCGCTGTATCATCGCCGCCAGGTCCCGCAGGCATCCGTCATAGAGCCCGAAGGCGTCGCGCCGGGTTATCCCCCGTGAATCGACATAGGCGACTCCCTGGAGCCCCTGTGCCTCGGCGGCGAGGGCCTTGTCCACCAGCGCACGGGCGATGTCCAGAGACGGTCCATCCAGCCGGCTGACCATCAGCGTGCGGGATATCTCCGGAACGGGATGGTTTAAGAGGTCGTTGGGCCGCCAGCGAAAGAGGTCGTAGTCCTCGAATCTCGCCAGGGATAGTTCGCTGTCGAGGCTCGCTCCGGTCTCGGCGCCGGTGATCCGGTTGACCTCGGCGCGATACTGCATGACCCGGGCTTCCGATTGCTGATAGGCGGTGGTGTTGCTCTTGCCCTCTTTGGCCAGTGTGGCCGAGATGTCCTGTTGGGCCTTGAGTTTCGCTCTCCACTGGGCCAGTTCCGCGGAC
This sequence comes from Phycisphaerales bacterium, assembly GCA_011057845.1. Classification (GTDB taxonomy): domain Bacteria; phylum Planctomycetota; class Phycisphaerae; order Sedimentisphaerales; family Anaerobacaceae; genus UBA2266. The sequence goes on from DSDB01000023.1 coordinate 2,117, forward strand.
TTGTTCGGCAGCGGGCCTCGCGGGCCGACTTTGTAGGGCACGCCATAGACCGTCAGGAGGCAACGGATCGGGCCGGTCGCCTCCTGCTGCGCCAGGGCCTTACGAACCGGTGTGAGCACCTTGTCGTTGTAGTCGGCGCGGCTGATGGAATCTCGCAGTTCGCCCAGCGACAGTTCAAGGATCGAGCGGACAGCGCGTCTGTCCATGTAGTATCGCGCCAGCTCCACCGATCCGGCGACGTCGCGGTTTGCGATGACCATGACCTCATCCGGGCCCAGGGCCGGGCAGGACGCCGCCAGCAGCATCAGCAGGGCCGCACAGCATGGCATCAGGCCGCGGGGCCCGCGAATCGGCGCAAAAAAGAACCCCCGCGTTATCCGGGGGCGTCGATGGTTCTGGTCGTTCGGCCCCATCACAGCGTTGCCTCACACATGTTCATCGTCCTGCGGCTGATCGGTGCTGTAGGTTTCCAGTGGGTCGCCGTAGTCATCCAGCCAGCACGCCCGCGGATTGCGAGCGAAGACGAGTACTCTGCCGCTGTCGCAATCATGGGCGGCGCGGTGGTACTTGAACAGGATCTGATCGTGCGTCTTGGCCAGAATCTCGATCTTGCCGGTGGCATGGGACATGACGAACCTCATGCGTTTGGCCAGTCCGGAGACGCGGCTCTTGGCGTTGGCGATGATGTCGTAGCCCTCTTCGATCGGCACGACGTAGGCGCTGTTGCCGGCGGCGGGCCGGCACTGGAATATGTAGTAAGGCACGGCCCCGATGCAGGCGAGCTTCCTCCACAGCCTGGCGAGAATGGCGGGGTCGTCGTTGAGGCCGCGGATCAGCGGCGACTGATTCGCCACCACGGCCCCGGCCCGCAGGAGCCGCTCGACGCCGCGGACGGCCGCATCGGTCAGCTCCCGCGGATGGACGAAGTGCGTCATGATGTAGATGCGTTTGCGGGCGGTGCTGTAGCGGGCGATCATGTCCGTCAGCGACGGGTCATCGAGGATGCGATAGGGATTGAACGCGGGCATCTTCGTGCCGATGCGGATGATGCCGACGTGGTCGATTTCACGCAGCCCACGGACGATGGGTTCGAGGCGGCCGGTGGTCAGAATCAGCGGGTCGCCGCCGCTGAGCAGCACGTTAGTGACATCGGGACGCTCGCGGATGTACGCCAGGGCGGCGCCGAGGTTCTGGAGGTAATCCTGCCGCGGCGTGATGAACACGCGCTTGCGGAAACAGTACCGGCAAATGGCGCCGCAGACGTTGCTGACCAGCAGCAGCACCGTCGAACGGTACTTGTGTTCGACACCGGGCATGACGGTGTAGGCCTTTTCGTTTGACGGATCGAGGTCACCCCAGCCGTCCAGTTCTTTCTCATGGGGAACGACGATGGACCGGATGGGGTCTTTGGGGTCGTCCCAGTTGATCAGGGACAGGTAATAATCCGTGCTTCGAAACGCATACGTGTCGGCGACGCGCGTCAGGCGCCGGCGTTCGCTGGGGCCCAGCCGCTCCAGCCGGTCGATCCGCGTTACATGTCGTGTTCTCGCAGAGGTATCCGTTGACATGGCTTATGCACCTCCGAGAAGGCTGTGAACCCACGGGCGGCAGGGCCTTCTGATGAAGGACGCCGCCCGGTCAGTCCCGGCGGTCGGGGCGCGGGGTACGGGTCTCCTGAGTCTGTGAGTAGCGTTTCTCATAGATATTCCTGCGTCCGAAGACCTGGCATACCGTCGCCAGAATGATCTTGCAGTCGAGCCAAAGACTCGCGGTTTCGACGTATCTGACGTCGAGTTCCAGTTTCTCCTCCACCGTCAGCTCCCCTCGGCCGGAGACCTGGGCGAGGCCTGTCAGGCCCGGCTTGACCTCAAGCCGCCGCCGCTGCCGCTGGTTCCATTCGGCCATCTGCGACATGTACAAGGGCCGGGGTCCGACAATACTCATCTGCCCCATGACTATATTAACAAGTTGGGGCAGTTCATCAAGGGAATATTCTCGGAGGAATCGGCCGATGCGGGTCAGACGCGGGTCGGCGCCCGATTTCGGGCTCGCTCCGTAGGGGTCCACGTCCGTCCGCATCGTTCGGAACTTCAGGAATATAAAGGGTTTACCGTTTTTCCCAGCTCGCTCCTGTCGGAAAATAATCGGGCCCCTGCTGGTAAGTCCTATAATAACTGCGATAAGAGCAAAAAGAGGGCTCAGGATAATCAGCGCCGGAACCACAAGGAGGATATCCATCAGGCGTTTCATCGGGCCACCGTGAATTTCGTGATGAAATCGACCGTCCGGCGCACCGTCTTCTCGCCGGCCCGGGGATGCAGCGGGAGATTGACTACCTCCCGCGAGGCCTTTTCCGCCTCGGGGCACATCCCCTGCTGGTATCCATAGGGGGCCAGAGGGGTTTCGATTGGATGCAGGGGGCACTCGAACCAACTGCCCAGTTCCACGCCCGCCTGGGCGGCCTCGGACAAGGCCCGGTCCTTCTCGGTGATGCGAACCGGGTAACGGACCATGACCGGGTCCGCCACCTGGGGATCATGGCCTCGGGTGGGCCAACCTCGTTCGGCAAGCAACCGATCATAGAGGACGGCCATCCGCCGGCGATGGGCCAGGTTGCCTTCAATCCTGCTCAGTTGCTGAAGCCCGGATCTCGCCTGCACACCACCGGCGGCCTTAAAGAAATCGTCCGGCATGTGGGGCTGGAACTCGCAGGTGCTCGACGATCCGACGACGAGGCCTTTTTTTGTCAGGTAGCGGAAGAACTGCTGGGCCAAAGCCGTAGTCCGGGGGTAGATAAGGCCGCGATAGACCATCAACTGCGCCTGGAGCATGAAGACCTCTTTGGCGCGGGGGCGACACATGTGCCGGCGGCGCAGGTCCTCGATGCGCTCGGCCAGGTCCGGGTTGTCCGTCGTGACCATGCCGCCCAGACCCGTGGTATAGGGCTTGTTCCACTGGGATGAGAAATAGGCCGCCTGGCCGAACGTGCCCACCATCCTACCTTTGTACTTCGAACCCAGGGCCAGACAGCAGTCCTCAATCACCGTCACTCCATGGTCGGCGGCGATCTTCAGGATGGCGTCCATCTCGCAGGGGTAGCCATAGGTATGCTGGGCGATGATGATCTTTGTCCGAGGCGTGATCTTCGCGGCCAACAGATCGACATTCATATTGAACGTCGCCGGTTCGATGTCCACGTACACCGGATCGGCCCCGACGTACTTGATCGGGTTGACGTCCATGACGCAGGTGTAGCCAGGTAAAATGACTTCGTCGCCCGGCCCCACGCCGAGTCCGCGGAGTATGGCGTACAGGGCCACGCGACCCTTCCAGAAGGCGAATCCATGGGAGGCGCCCACCCAGCGGGCGAATGTCTGCTCATAGTCTCGTATGCGGCTCATCCGTTCTCCTGGTGTCTGTCGTACCTGTCAAGGAGGACCTGTGCGATGCGTTCGGCGGCGTGGCCGTCCCACAATGGCGGCGCTTGACCGCCGCCGCTGTCGCCGGCCATCACCCGCTCGAATGCCTCGATGATTCGTTCGGTCTTTACGCCTACAATCCGGTTCGACCCGCACTCGACCGTCGAGGGGCGCTCGGTGTTCTCGCGTAATGTCAGGCAGGGAATCCCCAAGTAGGTCGTCTCCTCCTGGATGCCGCCGGAATCGGTCAGGACGATGCGTGCGCCGGCAACCAGGCGGCCGAAGTCCAGATACCCGAGCGGCTCTTCTAGACGCAGGTTGTTCATCCGGACCACCCGCCCGTGCAAAGAACCGTTTTCGAGGTTCTTGCGCGTCCGGGGATGAATCGGGAAGATGACGGGCATCTGTCGCTGGACCACATCCAGGGCGTCCAGGATGCCCGCGAAGACGGCCGGATCATCCACATTGGAGGGGCGATGCAGCGTGAGCACGGCATACCGGCCCTCTTCGAGCGACAGGTCCTTGAGCACGGGCGACTGCATGGTTCGCGGGCGGCCGTGGATGAGCGAGTCGATCATCACATTGCCCACGAGGACGATTTTGTCGGGGTCCACGCCCTCTTTGAGGAGATTATCCACGCCGCTTTGCTCGCTGCACAGCAACAGATCGCTGATGGCGTCGGTCAGGAGGCGGTTGATCTCCTCCGGCATGGTCCGGTCGAAACTCCGCAGGCCGGCTTCGACGTGGACGAGCCTGACGCCGAGCTTCACCGCCACGAGGCCGCAGGCGATGGTGCTGTTGACGTCGCCGACGACGAGTACGACGTCGGGCTTGTGTTCGAGCACCACCGGTTCGAATCGCCGCATGATCTCGGCGGTCTGGATGGCATGAGAACCGGAGCCCACCTCGAGATTGATGTCGGGGTCGCGGATTTCGAGGTGGTCGAAGAACGATTCGCTCATCCGCCTGTCATAGTGTTGGCCGGTGTGAACGAGCAGGGCCTCGATGCGCTCATGGGCTTGATAGGCCCTGAGAATCGGGGCGATCTTCATGAAATTGGGGCGGGCTCCGACGATGTTGATGATCTTCATGAATTGCCTTTCATGCGTTGGCTCGGCAAGCGCCCATCCGGCCGTCGCCGCTCGGCCTTGCGGCGGGGCATCCTACCGCGGATTCTCTTGCGTATCGGCGCTCAGGTCGAGGACATAACGGTTCATGCAACGGCCTTCCGGCGTCGTGTAGGTTGATTCCACCTTCCAGCCGAGGCCCTGATAGAAGGCGTTGACCTTGTCGTTGTTGTGGGCGTCGGTCGTCAGATAACAGCCGGCGGCCCGGCGGCGTTTTACTTCTTCGACCCAACGGCCGACGAGCGCCCGTCCGACGCCTCGTCGCTGGGCTTCGGGGGCGACGGCGATGCTGCTGAGCAGCGCCCTTGGGGGCCCGGGGGGCGCTTCTCCGCGGTAGAAGACGGCGCGAAACAGCCGTTTCGCCGTCGCGGGTCGGCGCAGCACCGCCCCTGCGGCGGCCCGGCAGAAGGCCCACCAGCGCCGCTTGAGCAGTCGCTTGAAATAGCCCCGAGGGGTGACGGGACCCACGACAGCTCCCAGGATGTCGGAGGTCTGCGCATCTTCGGCCACAAAACCGACACCCGTCGGATCCTGGAGAAACGATCCGTAGAACTCGCGCAGGAACCGCGGCCCCAGGAAGGTGAGGAAGAAATCCGGAAATGCACGGATGTGCACGTCGACGACCTTGTCGATATGGTCGGATTTAATCGGAACTATCTGGAAGTCCATGCGCGCCTCACGATCTGCGCCAGCCCCGCGACGCCATCGCCTCCAACCGTACTCGAAACTTCCGGGTCACAGCCTTTCGGCCGAATTCCCTCTCAAAGAATACCCTGGCACGCGCTCCCTTCTGTTGGCAGAGCGCCGGGTCTGATGCGGCGGCCGATATCGCCTCCGCCAGAGCGCCCGCGTCGCTGGGGGGGGGTACCCAGCCGAAATCACCTTCGCTGATGAGCCTGGAGGTGGCGCTTTCCGCGTCGACGCCGGCAATGACGGGACGCCCTGCGGCGGTGTAGCCGTGCATTTTCGACGGGATCGAACTGGCCCCCGAGCGAGGCTTCAGGGTCACCAGTCCCACGTCGCCCGTGGCCTGCATTTCATTGACGTCTTCTTCAGGCTGAAAGGGCAGGAACTTCACGTTTGAGAGCCCGTAATCCGCCGACATCTTCTCGAGATCGGACTTCAACGGGCCATCACCCACGAAGAGAAACAACAGATCATCTCGATTCCGCAGCAACCTTGCGGCTTCGATAATAACAGCGGCGCCGCTGATGTAGCCTATGGTGCCGGCGTGCAACACCACGAATTTCTCCGGCGGGATGTCGAATCTATGCCTCCACCCGTTCATGCGGGACATCGGATAGATGCGGGATTCATCGAGCCAGTGGCGTTGCAGAACGACGTGCTCCTCGGACAATCCGCGATCGAGGAGCAGTTGCCGCATGTCGTCGGTCAGCGTTCCGACCACATCGCTCCTTCTGCATACCCAGGTGTCCAGCTTCTTCATCATGGCTGTAGCGAGGCCTTCTTTGATGAGGCCTGCGTTGATTGCGCTCTCCGGATGCACATCCTGGATCCAATAGAAGACCTTCGCCCTTCGCAGTTTCGCCAGCAGCACGCCCGTGAAGTTCCCGAACAGGGGGGTGGACTGCATGATCATAACGTCGAACGACTCCTGGTGCAGACCCACGACGAAAGACCCCAAGGCAAAGGTGCCGTAATACCAGAGTTTGGGCAGAAGCCGGAAGCGTTTCGCAAAGGAATGAATGCACCGTACGACGGTGAAACCGCCGTCGGTCCGTTCTTTCGTATAGAACTTCGCCTTCCATCCATCAAAAAGCGGCCCTGCGGGATGGCTTGGGAAACCCGTAAGCACCGTTACCTCATGTCCGGCGTCAGTGAGTTCCTGAGCCAGTTCCGCTGCATTTATGCCTGCGGGCGCGTGTTCCGGTGGATATATATGTATAAGGATCAATACGCGCACGGGGATGTCTCAACGTAATCTGGGAAACCTGACTGCCGACACAAACGATTCATACGTGCATCCGGATGTGTCTTTCGGTCGTGAACGCGGCAGACTCTGCCATGCGCTCTATTCAGTTTCGCGCTTTGAGCGCCTTCGGCGATCTGCGGCCTATAGCGACCGCCGGATTCCCACCGACGACGGCCCATGGCTCCACGGACTTCGTCGCCACAGCGCCCATGGCGACCACCGCCCCCTCGCCGACCGTCACCCCCATTGCTATGATGGCCTTGGCGCACACCCAGGATTTCCGCCCCAGCACAATCGGCGCCGATACAAGCGGAAAGTCAGGCCTATGGATATCGTGACCGGCCGTACACAGATACGCATACTGGCTGACAATCGCCTCCTCTCCCAAGGTCACGGTGGCGACGTTGTAGCAGTCGACCTCATCCGACAGGCGGCTGTAAGGGCCCATGACCAGGTTCCACGGCGCCCATATCCTGGCCGTGCCATAGACCCTTGCCGTGGGATGTACATGGGCACCGAAGAGTCTCAGGAGCAACCTTCGCCAGCCGAAACACATTCTTGGAAACGGCCGAAACAGTAACAACCGGACCACCGACCATATGAACCGGCCCAGCCGATGCCCGACGGAAAAGGTGCTTTGCACGCGCGTCATGATTCCTGCTCCTCACAAGAGCCTACGGATGAACAAAAGCGCCGGTGGACGATCCGTAGCTCCGGCGCGAGGCCCGCATCGCTCCGCGGGATGAGTGAACAACCCATCAACCTCCTGAATTACCGAAAAACAGTAGATCGTCAACGACCGCCACATCGTGACAGGCAATCTCAGGGCTTGCCCAGAGCGATGAGTTTGGGAATTACCTCATCATAACGCTCGACCATGTGACGGGTATCCAGCGCCAGTGCCCGCCGACTGCACGCGGCCAGTGTATCGCCGTCCAGACGATCCAGCATCTCATCGGCAAAACCCTGCTTTCTGGGATCGACCACGAGGCCGCAAGCGGCCTCCCGAACGCGGGTGGCCAGATAGGTGTCTTCGGCAACGATTATAGGCACGCCGAAATAGAGCGACTCGTACAGTTTGTTGGGCAGTGCCATTCTCACATTGGGGTCGTGATTATCATAGACCACATACGACACATCGACGGATTGATAGATGTTGCCGATGTCTCTCTGGCTGGAGAAGGAGCCATGATAGAAGAGATTGCTGTGTTGGTCGACGAAATTTGTGACCATGTGCTTTGAGGGGCCGTCCCCGAAGAAGTGAAGCTGAAATTGAGGCCCTTTTCGGGCCACCGCCTCCATGAGGCATTGAATGCAGTGCTCGTACTTGAACAGTCCTATGTAGCCTATGCGCAAGGGCCTGTTCGGGGCGATCGTCCGGTCCGGCCGGGGGAACCGGGCCGCCACATCGCGCGCGAGCATGTTCTCGATGACCAGTGTTTTGTCTTCGATGCCCGGGTGCATAAGGGCGAAGTAGTCGGTGATGAACGCCGGAGAAGTCACGACCAGGGCGCGGCAGAGCCTGAGCATGCGCCTCTCCGCCACGGCGCCGAGTTTCGATACGACGGACATGTGCGGAAGGGGATTCAGGACATCCGCCACCTCGAAGACCAACGGCGTCGTCCGGGGCAGCGCCCGCCTCGCGATCATCGCCATGTCGAGTCCGAAGGCGTAAACCAGCGCCGGGGCGGGCTGCTCCTTCTCCCGCTTTCGTATGATCGCCGCGGCGCGCACGAGTCGGGGGATCCGCCGGATCCACCGGCCCATGGCGACGTTTCCCAGGCTTGTCACATCCGACGGGGCCGGATAGGTGTTCTGCGTGTAATACCCCCGCTGGAAGTGGTACACGCTGATGTCATAGCCGGCCTCAATCAACATGGCCGCGCGCCGGTGATAGCGAGGCTGCGACTCCGTGGGGGACAACATCACGGCTCTTGGCTTGCGGCCGGCGGACGCCCCGTGCGACGGATCGGCTTCATATGTCATTGGATGACCCCCTCACCTTAGGCATTTTGTCCTTTACGAGTGCTATCAACCCTTCGAGAGTCCCAATCGTCATTCCGAGATCACATGCCAACAGCGCATAGGCTCCAACAACGATGCGCACGGGGTTCATGAATTCTCTCCATCGGCCCTTTTGGAGCATGCGTTTGGCGAGATTCAGGCCGTAGAGAATCACGGCTATCAGCCACGCAACCGGCTGCAAAAATCCCCAGACGAAAAGGACGGGCAGAAGGATATGAAGCGCCGTGATCGCCGTGATCGTCCAGATGCCCCATGGTTCGCGGAGGCGGATATGCCCTCGCGTGTTTCTTCGGTTCATCCGGAAGATCCCCTTCCAACTGCTCCGGACCCGCCAGTACTGCTCCGCCTGCGGCGCGTGAACATACGTGTAGCCCAGCGCGTGCCATTGGGTGTTGAACCAGGTGTCTTCCCCGGCCTCCACATGTTCGGGATATCCGCCGATCCGTTCCCACACCTCGCGTTTGTAGGCGCAACCTCGGTGCGAAGGCTGGATGGCGTCTTTGGTGGGCTCCCTGAAGCCGGCCATGCAACTCTCGAACAGCGTCTTTCCCACCAGGTGGGTCTTTCCGCCCACCACGTCCGCCCCTTGGTGCTCAAACGGTTCGAGCATCCATTTCAGCCAGTCGTCACAGTACCGCGTGCCGGAGTCGAAAGTCACGATAATATCCGCGTCCGTCCGTTGAATGGCTTCATTGCGTCCCCGGCTGATATTCGCGCCCGGAACCGAGTAGACCCTCAGCTTGGGGACACGCGCCGCCCATTGTTGGAGCAACTCCCAGGTCCCATCCGTCGATCCCCCGTCGACAATCACAATCTCGTTGAGAAGGGCAAGATTCTGCTCGGTGGTGAACGTCTGCAGAGCCGGCTCCATCTCATCCCTACAGTTGCGTGTTGTGCCTATTATCGCTACTTTCCACTGCATGGCCATTATCTCCACGGTGCCGGAAGCAGACACTCAGCCACAGGTATATCGGTGAATCTCTCAGGGCACTTCATGCTGTATCAAGGATTACCCTGTGCTTCGCATCACGTCATGGTTCCCATAAACTCAACGTCCCGGACTTGGAGGTGTTTTCGGGACCTGTTTCCCGCGGCGCTTTGCTCGCCGTACAACAGCCCACCGCCGACGGCGTCCGTTAAGACCGGGCTGATAGGTTCGGCCATGTTGTCGTCATGCCATCCGCCGACCATGCGTCCGATCATCTCTCGCCCCTGTGGCACGCTTGCTCCAGGACCTCCACGATGGTCGTCGTACACTGACCGATCTCGAAGTGCTCCTCGACCCGCTTCCTTCCAGCTTGGCCCATTTCGTCCCGTAATGATGTGTCATCGAGAAGCGTCCCTATCTTGCCCGCCAGGTCATCCGGGTTCCGAATACCCACGAGAAAGCCGGTGGCGCCGTCAACGACCGTGTCTTCGCAACCGCGGTGTTTCGTGGCGACAACGGGCTTGCCGCAGGCCATGGCCTCAAGGATGGAAACCGGCAGGCCCTCAAAGTAGTATGTGGGCAGCGTGAATAGGTCGGCGCATCGCATCAGACGGGGAATATCGTCTCGCCAGCCCAAAAGCCTGAATTTCTCTTTGAGGGCAAATTGCTCCGCCCGACGGCCCAAACGGTCGGCACATGGGCCGTTTCCACAAAGCAGAAAGTACACATCGCCGCGTCGAGCACAAATCCGCCGGGCCGCGTCGAGAAGCACGAAGACGCCTTTCTCCGGAATCAGCGCCGCCGTACATAGAACGATCCGTGCCGTATCTGGAATACCCAACTCGTGTCTTACACAATGACCCTCCTCCCCATCGGCCCGCGCGTCAAACTCCTTCAGATTCACCCCCATGCCGGGAATACGAAACACCCTGTCGCCGGTTCGGGTCATCTTGTGTTTGCGGCAGAGGTTCTCATCATACGTGTTCATCACGATGATGGCGTCGGTCAGACGGGCCAACGCCTTTTCCAGGCAGAACCCTATGCTCCATTTCAGGATGTTCTGCCCGGGGGCGCAGGGCAGTCCATGGCAAAAATAGACGACATGCGCCGTCCCGGCCCGCCTGGCGGCAATCCGGCCGACCCCTGCGCCGAGAGGCGTATGGCAAACGGCGGCGTCGATCTTTTGTTCGCGCAGTATCCCGGCTATCCGAACGATCTCTCGGCGAAGCACCCATGGGTCCAGACTTCGTTCAAGCCGGTGGCCGAAGCAGTCGATGCCTGAGTCTCTGAGTTTCTGTGCGTGGGCGTCATCCGAGGTGCATACGCATACGTAATGGCCCCGCCTCTCTTGCTCCTTTATCAGAGGGACCAGGAAATGGTAAGCCGTTATGCTCGCACGGGTTATATGAATGAATCGCACGTATAACCTCTACCCATGGGACCTGGACGACGCGGATGTCGTGCGGACGCGCCATGGCCTGCGGCGCATCACCCCGACGCGGCATAGCCATTCACAAGACGGCCGCCTCATGGCTGTCTCAGGTTCTTCCCAGATCGATGAGTTTGGGAATAACCTCATCATAACGCTCGACCATGTGAAGGGTATCCAGCGCCAGTGCCCGCCGACTGCATGCGGCCAGTGTATCGCCGTCCAGACGATCCAGCATCTCATCGGCAAAACCCTCCTTTCTGGGATCGACCACCAGGCCGCAACCGGTCTCCCGAACGCGGGTGGCCAGATAGGTGTCCTCGGCGACGATTATAGGCACGCCGAAATAGAGCGACTCGTACAGCTTGTTGGGCAATGCGATTCTAATATTGGGGTCGCTGTGATCATAGACGGCGTACGACACATCGACGGATTGATAGATGTTGCCGATGTCTCTCTGGCTGGAGAAGGAGCCGTGATAAAAGAGATTGTCGTGCTTTTCAACGAAGGTGGTGATCCTGTCCTTCGAGGGCCCATCCCCGAAGAAGTGAAGTTCAAACCGAGGTCCTCTTCGGGCCACCGCCTCCATGAGACACTGGATGCAGTGCTCGTATTTGAACAGTCCTATGTAGCCTATGCGCAAGGGCCCGTTCGGGGCGATCGGCCGATCCGGCCGGGGGAACCGCTCCGCCACATCGCGTGCGA
>DSDB01000020.1 GCA_011057845.1 Phycisphaerales bacterium
GGCTGCTCCGTGGTGTACACCGGCCAGACCTTCGCAAACCCGTCGAAGACCTGCACCCGGCCCGTGGTCTTGTAACGGCATACGCCCCTTGACGTCCCGGCGGCGACGGTCAGATTCGTCACGTCCCATCGGGCCGCCGTCATCTGGCTGGCCACGAAACGCCGCCAGACCAGGTCGTACAGCTTGAATTGCTCCTCGTTCAGACAGTGCCGGATGCCCTCGGGGGTCAGATCGACATCCGTCGGGCGGATGGCTTCATGGGCCTGCTGGGCGCTCTTGCCGGCCGCGTAGGAATTGGGCTGCTCGGGCATATACGCGGCGCCGAAGTTGCCGGCAATGTGCTTGCGGACTTCGCTCATGGCCTCGCCCGAGACGTGCGTGCTGTCGGTTCGCATGTAGGTGATCAGACCCAGCGTCCCCATCGAGCCCAGGTCGATGCCTTCGTACAACTGCTGGGCGACGGACATGGTGCGTTTCGTGGAAAAGCCCAGGCGGTTGGCCGCGGCCTGCTGCAGCGTCGATGTGATAAACGGCGCCGAGGGATTGGAGTACGACTGCTTTCGCTGTACGTCCTCCAGCCGAAAACCGGCCCCCCGGATTGCTTCGAGGATGGCGTTGGCCGTTTCGCCGTCGGACGCATGGTACTTTTCATCGCCGATACCGACCAGTTCGGCCTTGAAGGCCCGGTGCTGCGCGAGCCACTCATTCTGTTGGGCGACCGTGGGCGGATTCTTGCCGTCGGGTCGAGTTTCCATGAAGGCCCGCCACTCGGCGCTGTAATCGGCCGCGTCGCTGGTGAAGACCGCCGGAATCAGCCAGTACTCCTGCGGCACAAACGCCCGGATCTCGCGCTCTTTTTCGACGATGATCTTGACCGCCACCGACTGAACGCGCCCGGCGCTGAGGCCCTTGGCTACCTTCTTCCACAGCAGGGGACTGATCTGATAACCCACGATGCGGTCAAGGATCCGCCTGGCCTGCTGGGCCATGACCTTGTCCATGTCCAGCTTGCCCGGGTTAGCGAACGCCTCGCGGATGGTGGCGCCGGTAATCGCGTTGAAGATCACACGGTAGGTCCGCTCGGCCGGAATCTTCAGTATCTGCGAGAGATGCCAGGCGATGGCCTCGCCCTCGCGGTCAAGGTCGGTCGCCAGATAGAGCGACTTGCAGCCCTTGGCGGCCGCCTTGAGACTGACGACCGTCCGCTTCTTGCCCGGCATGATGTCGTAGGTCGGCGAGAAATCGTTCTCAATATCGACGTTCAGGCCCTTGGACGGCAGGTCGCGGATATGCCCCATCGAGGCCTTGACCTCATAACCCAATCCCAGGTACCTGTTGATCGTCTTGGCCTTTGCCGGCGACTCGACAATGACCAGCGATTTTCCGTTGGACTTACTTGACTTGGCCATGTAAACGATCTCGCGGGCCGCGCAAAGCCGCGCACCCGATAATACCCTTATGCCCGAAATTGAGATACGACTGACTCATCGGCACTTTGGCCGATATAATTTAGACTTGGCTTAATAAAGACCCGCCCTATAATCTGTCAAGCACAACTCTGCGGATCACCGCCGCATGTCCGTCGGACTCTGTGGCGCCGTCGCTCCAGCTTGACGTGCCCCGCAAGCCTTCCTGGGTTAGGATGCAGGGCAGGTTCTCCCTGAACAATTTGGCCGCTTTGGCGAATATCTTCTGAGTCATAAGTTCTTTTATAACAATGCCTTACGGAAACGCTAGGATCGCCAGGGGTTCTAGATGCAATAATCCGCTTGAACTCTTGCCACAAAAATGCGATAGTATAAGTGGAGGCTTTGGTCGCTTCTCTGAAGCGGGCATTGCCTTTTTTTTATAGACTTTCCGGGGGGTCTCTGTCCCTTCTTCCTCTGAGGTCGTCGATATACGTGATGCCGTACAGTCTCCACTTCTCACCCGGGGCATCTCCCGGTTTTTCGCCTTCAAATTGCATGAGATGCAGTTTGCGGGCAAAGGGTTTGAGTTCGTCGCGGCAAGGTTGACTCATCGGCCCGCGGCGCCAGGCCCAGCCGATTGTATAGGCTGCCAGATCAGCAAGTAATATCCCAGTAGTCAAGTCTGAGTGAACGAAGAACGGCTCCGGGATAATCTTGGAACTCCTGAACCGGCCCGTTTCGGTTCCGAGGAAATAGCTGGCCATTTGCTGAATCAGTCGCTGGGCCCGCGTCTTCTCCAATTCGTCGAAGACCACGAGGCCACGCTTGTGATCGGGCATGGCCTTCAAGTAGTAGAAGTACCGCTCGAACAGGTATACAAAATCCTTCGACAGCAATTCCGGATTCACCCGCGCCGCGGCGATGTCAACCACGGACGCAAAGACGACCACCCCGTGCTCAGCGGCGATATCCAGGACTTTCTCGACAAAACCCAGCACAGACCTATGATACGCCACAATCTCCCGGGGCGTGGCCTTGTTAGGCGTGCCGGTTCGACATGCGTCACGGCCCTTCAAGAGACATTGATACGCAAGGGTCGGCAGTTCAGTCGGTTCAATGTCAATGTCTCGGCCGGCGAGCTTGAAGCACTTGCGCTTAAGCAGTCTTCGACCTTTGAGTTCTGTAGTCCTCAGGTCGCGGAGATAATCAAGAAAGTGATCCCTCTCGGCCGAGCGAATAGCCTTGACAAGATTCCACAGGTTCTCTTCAGCTATTGCGACGCCGGCCAATACCTCACATGGCATGGCACCGTGGTCCTGGCCCGCTTCGTCAACAAAAAGAAGCATCGTCTACGATCTCCTGAGTCAAGGATACAGTGCGACCGGGGTCGTCCCAGTTCCTGCGCCATGATAATGGCATACGGCCAACAGTACAAGGCCAACCGATTTCACGACCTTATCCCGTTCGTTCAGGCGGTGTCGATAAGTTGATTGAGGAGGGGGCGGAGGTTTCGCAGGGCGTTGCCCCGGTGGCTGATGGCGTTCTTCTCCTCGGGCGTCAGTTGGGCCACCGTCCGGCCCTTCGCGGGCACGAAAAAGATCGGGTCGTAGCCAAAGCCGTTCTCGCCGGCCGGTTCCGTGGCGATGATCCCTTCCAGGCGGCCTTCGGCCTCCAGCAGCACCCGTCCCGGCCTGGCCAGGCACAAACGGCAGGCGAACCGGGCCGTGCGTTTCTCGGCAGGCACATCCCGCATCAGCCCAAGCACCTTCTCGATATTGCGGCGGTCGATCGTCCGGCGGTCCTCCCCGGCCCGGACCTGCCCGGAATACCTCGACGAATGCACGCCCGGCTCTCCGCCCAGCGCATCGATCGTGAGGCCCGAGTCGTCCGCAAGGGTCCACAGCCCCGTGGCCTCCGCGTATCCGAGGGCCTTCTTCGCCGCGTTCTCCGCAAACGTCCGGCCGTCCTCCACCACCTCGCCGGCATCCGGGAATTCGCTGAGCCCCACCCACCGGATGCCCTCATCCAGCATGGCCGACAACTCCGCAATCTTCCCCGGATTGGTGGTCGCCACCAGTATTCTCTTCGTATGACCGCTCACGGCCGCCCCCAACATCGAGCATCAAGCGCCAAGTATCGAGTATCGAGCATCAACTCATCAATCTCTTGAGCAGTGCCCGCTGAAAATGCAGCCGATTCTCGGCCTGGTCGAATATGACCGACCGCGAACACTCGACCGCCTCGTCGCTGATCTCGTAGCCGCGGTACGCCGGCAGGCAGTGCATGATCAGGGCGCCGGCCGGCGCCTTCGAGACCAGGTCCATGTTGACCTCGAATCCGGCGAAGTCCGCCCGGCGCTTCTCCTTCTCCTGCTCCTGCCCCATGCTCACCCAGGTGTCGGTGTAGATCACGCCGGCGTCGGCGACGGCGCGGGCGGGGTCGTTGACCTGCTCGACGCTGCCGGGGGCCGTCCGGTTAGCCGTGTCCATCGTCTCGCCATCCAGTTCGTACCCGGCCGGCGACGCCACCACCATCTTCATTCCCAGCTTCGCGCAGACGAATGACAGCGACCGCGCCACGTTGTTGCCATCCCCGATGAACGCCAGTTTCACCCCCTCCAGGCGTCCAAGATGCTCGCGGACCGTCAGCACGTCCGCCATCGCCTGGCACGGATGCGACCAGTCCGTCAGTGCGTTGATCACCGGGACCGTCGAGTACCGCGCCAACTCCGTCACTGTATCGTGCTCGAACGTCCTCGCCATGATACCGTCCACATACCGGCTCAACACCCGCGCGATATCCTTCACCGGCTCGCGCTTACCGATCCCGCCGACGTCCTCGGGCTTGACGTAAATCGCATTGCCGCCGAGCTGCGTCATCGCCACCTGAAAACTCATCCGCGTCCGCAGACTCGGTTTCTCGAACAGCATCACCAACGTCCTGCCCTTCAGACAGCAATCCATCCCCCGATTCTTGTAGAGCACCTTCAGATCGATGCTCAGTTGCAGCAGTTCCTCCAGTTGCTCACGGGTAAAATCGTTGATACAAAGAAAATGCTTCATCGATTTTCAGCTTTCCGCCAGAACGCCGTCGAATACCTCAATCGCCCGATCGATATGCTCCTCGGTTGCAATCATCGGGGGCATGAACCGTATGACCGTATCATGTGTGCAGTTGATCCTCAAGCCTTTCTCCAGGCAGCGGCTCACAATCCCCGCCCCGGCCGATGTCAACTGCACCCCGATCATCAGTCCCGTACCACGGATATGGTCGATGATCGGCCGAGTCGCCTTGAGAGCCCGCAACTTCTCCTGGGCGTATTGACCCACCCGGATCGTCTGCTTCAGCAGGTTCTCCTGCTCGATGGCCTCAATCACCGCAATACCGGCTGCACAGGCGATGCAATTGCCTCCGAACGTGGACGCATGTTTTCCGGGAACCAGACAGGCCGCGATATCCGGCTTGGCCATCATCGCTCCGATGGCCATCCCCCCGCCCAGCGCCTTGGCCAGCGTTACGATATCCGGCTCGACATCGTAATGCTGGTACGCAAACCACTTGCCCGTGCGTCCCATCCCGGTCTGCACCTCATCGAGGATCATCACCGCTGCGTTCTCATCACAGAGCCGCCGAATCGCCTGCAAATACTCCTCGGTGGCCACATTGATGCCACCTTCGCCCTGGATCGGCTCGACCATCACCGCACAGACTTCATCGGTGAAAGCGGCTTCCAGGGCCTGAATGTCATTGTAAGGCACATACATGAAGCCCGGCAGCAGCGGCAGGAAGCCTTCATGGTACTTCGGCTGTGCCGTAGCGGTGACGGTGGCGAAGGTCCGACCGTGGAAACTCCCCTCGGCCGTGATGAACTTGTACTTCTCGCGCGGTGTGTGCAGACGCGCCAACTTCAGCGCCCCTTCATTGGCTTCCGCTCCGCTGTTGCAGAAGAACGTTTTGCCCCCGAACGCACGCTCGCTGAGCAACTGTGCCAGCCGCCCTTGGGGCTCGGAGTAGAACGTGTTGTCAATATGCAGCAACTCCGCCGCCTGCTTCGTGATCGCCTCGACGACCCTGGGATGGCAATGACCGATCCCGCTGACCGCCCATCCGGGGAACATGTCGAGTATCTCGTTGCCCTCGGCGTCATACAGGTAGCAGCCCTGCCCCTTGACGATCACGCGGTTCAGCCGCCCGTAGTTGGCAATGACGTATTTGTCGAATAGCGCTATTGTTTCTTGTGTTGTCATGTCAGAAGACCTAAGACCCAAGACTTACGACTCACGACGCACGATCTCGGTGCCGATGCCCTTAACGGTGTAAATCTCCAGCAGCAGCGAATGCGCGATCCGGCCGTCGATGATGTGCGCCTTGCGGACGCCGGCCTCAAGGGCGGCCATGCACGCCTCCACCTTCGGAAACATCGCATCCGTGATGATCCCGGCGTCGATCATCTCCTTGATCTGCTTCTGGTCAAGGCTGGAAATCCAACTGGCCGGGTCGTTGATATCCCGCCGGATGCCGTGCGTATCACTGACCATCACCAGCTTGTCGGCCCCAAGCGCCGCGGCCACCATCCCGGCGGCGCTGTCGGCGTTGACGTTGAGCTTGCCGCCGGCCTTGTCGCGGGCGATCGACGCGATGACGGGAATCGTCCCGGACCCGCACAGCGTCCTCAGCAGCTGCCCGTTGACCTCCGTTATGCGCCCCACATACCCCAGATCGACCTTGCGTCCGTCCTCGCCGGCCATTCGCAGTGTCTCGGCAAACAGTACGCAACTGCTCAGCGAATGCAGCCCCATCGGCCGGCAACCCAGCTCCTCCAGCACATCGCAAATCGGCGTATTGACCTTGTTCACCAGTGTATGCTCGGCGATGGTCAGGGTCCGCTCATCGGTATACCGGCGGCCCTGCACCCACTGCGGCTCGATGCCCGCCGCGTTCATCGCCCGCGTGATGGCCTTGCCGCCGCCATGCACGATCACCGGCTGTATGCCCACCGTCGCCATGAAAGCGATGTCCGCCAACATACTCCGCTGCAATGAAACATCGTCCAGGACGCTGCCGCCCAACTTGACGACAACGATTCGGCCCCGGAAGCTGCGGATATACTCCATTGCCTCAATCAGGGCCCCCGCTTTTGCGATGGCTTCTTCCACGTCTGCACTCCTGAAAAACGGCTGATTGAAGAAACCACGAAGTTTACCCTCCCGCCGGGGGCTCCGTCAAGGCCCAATTGGCCTGTCCGGTCTCGATTCCGCCCGCCGCCCGCTAAAATGTCGCAAAAAAGTGGTTGCAAAGGCCTTCACAGGCCACGATAATACAAGATTCGATATTTCTGATATGGAGCACAAGGAGCACGAATGGGACCTGTACACGCCGGGTTGGTGAAACTTCAAAGCGTCGAGAATCGCCTGCGGGCCGCCAAGGCCAAACTCACCCGTTGCCGCCGCAGCGTCATCCTGCAGGAGAACCAGGTCCGCACCCAGCAGAACGCCTTCGAAGCCAAGAAAGAGGAAATCCAACTCACAAAGGTTCAACTCAATCGGCTGGAACTGGAACTCAGGAGCCGTGAAGACCAGGTCGCCAGGCTCCGGGCCGCTCTCAATAGCTCAAAGACCAACAAGGAATACGCCGCCATTCTTACCCAGCTTAACACGACCCGTGCCGACAATTCCAAGATCGAGACGCAGGTGCTGGATCTAATGAAGGATATCGAGGCCGACGAGGCCCAGGCCCGCGACTTGCAGCAACAGATCGACGAGCAGAAGAAACAGCTCGATACCACGCGGGTCGATGCCGAACAGTCCGCCGTCAAGCTCCAGGCCGACATCGACGAAATACAGGCCGAGTGGGACCAGGCCGCCAAGGATATCCCCGCCGAACCCCTCGAGATATTCAAGCGCGTGGCCGAGACCTACGATGGCGAGGCGGTTGTTGAGATCGAGCAGCAGGGCGGCGACCGCGGCGCCTTTAGTTGCGGCGGCTGTTTCATGGGCATTACCAACGAGGTTGTCAACCTGCTTATGACGCGGGACGAAATCCTCCGCTGCCCAAATTGCACGCGGATTGTTGTCTACCACCCCAAAGAGGCCTGACCGGCCCGCGTTTTCGCCGTTTCACGGAGGGTCGTGCCGTGTCCGATCATGCAGTCATTTACACCGACGGCGGCAGCCGGGGCAATCCGGGCCCCGCGGCCGCCGGTTTCGTTATGACGGACGCGGCGGGGCGCCAGATACTGGGCCGCGGCATCTACATCGGCGAGGCCACCAACAACGTCGCCGAGTACACGGCCATGATTCGGGCCCTTGAAGCCGCCTGCGAACACGGCTTCAATGCCGTCCGCGTCTTCACCGACAGCGAATTGATGGCCCACCAGATCAACGGCCGCTACAAGGTCAAGAGCGACCTCCTCCGCCCCCTCTACGACGAAGTCCACGGCCTGCTGATGCGGTTCTCCTCCTGGCAGGTCACGCATGTCACACGCGACCAGAACACCCGCGCCGACGCACTCGTCAACCAGGCCCTTGATCTCAAGAAGGATGTGGAGTCATCGCCGCCGTCCGCTCGCCGCGCCGCGGCCCACAAAGAACCAAACCCAAAGCCCGCGCCGGCCAAACCGATCCGCCTGGCGGTCCTGCTCAGCGGCGGCGGCACCACGCTGCTGAACTTGCTTCGTTGTATCGATGAAGGTCTTCTCAACGCCGAAATACCGCTGGTGGTCAGCTCCCGTTCGACGGTCGCCGGCGTCCAACGCGCCAAGAAGGCCGGACTGGCCGTCCGGATCATACGCAAGAAGGACTACCCCGACATCGACGCATTCAGCAAGGCCCTCGTCAAGGCCATCGACGCCGCCACAGTCCACCTCGTCGTCCAGGCCGGCTGGCTGTGCCTGTGGAAGCTGCCCCCGCGCTACACCAACCGCGTGATGAACATCCACCCGGCCCTGCTGCCGAGCTTCGGCGGCCGGGGCATGTGGGGCCACCATGTCCATGAGGCCGTACTGAACGCCGGCTGCAAGGTCAGCGGCTGCACCGTCCATTTCTGCACGAATGAATACGACCGCGGCCCCATCATTGTCCAGCGGACCTGCCCCGTCATGGAGGACGATACCCCCGACACGCTGGCCGTCCGCGTCTTTGAACAGGAGTGCATCGCCTATCCCGAAGCCATTCGGCTCTTCGCCGCCGGACGACTGCGCGTCGCCGACGGCCGGGTTCGCATCCTGACGCCTCCGGCGGCGAACGCCGGTCGGCGGTCGTGAGTCCTTGATCCATGCCTGCTTCGGAGGCTCAACCATGAACAGACGACAACGCAAGACGGTCATTGAACTCGCCACCGTTGTCATGCTGACGGCGGCCGGCGTTATCCTCATGTTCAACGTCAAGGACGTCGTCATCCGTTCAGAGGCGATGCGGGCCATGAACAATCTGAGCAAGGCGATTCAAGACTACCAGGAGGAATACAAGCTCGACTACCACCGCCGCACCGGCAAGGACTATCCATCGGAGAAAGTCCCCCTGCCGCCCACCTCTTTCGTCGACACCGTGAAGAAGAGCCTGGAAGGGCGCGCCCGTTTGGGCGACATGCGCTATCGGGCCCTCTGGATCGACCTCAACGCCCCGTCGGACACCATCGTCGCCTACTCGCCTCGCCTCTTCCATTCCTGGTTCGTTTCGAGCGGCTACGTCCTGCTGCGTCTCGACGGGACCGTCGAGTGGATGGACAAGGAGCCCTTTGAAGAGCTGCTCGCATCCCAGCAAGACCCTGATGAAACGCTCATGTTGCTGCCCTGACGGACGCAGCGCCGGCGGCGCGCCCCGTGAATGCGATGCCGCTCGGTAAGCCCCTATATGGAGTACTGCCCCAGGTACACGCGCGACTGCCGGGGCCGCACATACACCGTGTCGTTCTCATGCAAGCCAAGGCGATTGGACCGGTCGTGGGATAGCTCCACGTGGACGGGTTGCCCATCCTCGGTCAGCAACTCCAGCTTCACGAAGGGCCCGGCCGACTGGATACGTGTGACCCTGGCCGGCAGGCAGTCGAACCGGCCAGGATGAACCAGAATATCCAACTCATGGGGCCGCACAAACAGTTTCGCCTCGCCCCCCTCGGCCGCCGCGGCGCCCGGCGCATCGACCGCCAGGGAGCCGAACACCACGCGGTCCTGCTGGACTCGTCCGCGGAACACGTTGACGTGACCGAGAAAATTGAGCACGAACTCCGTCGCCGGCTGATGAAACACCTCATCCGGAGTCCCCACCTGCTCGATCCGCCCGGCGTTCATCACCACCACCCGGTCGGCCACCTCCAGGGCCTCCTCCTGGTCGTGCGTGACAAACAGGCTGGTAACGTGTATTTCATCATGCAGCCGCCGCAGCCACCGCCGCAGCTCCTGCCTCACGCGGGCGTCCAGTGCCCCAAAGGGCTCGTCCAGTAGCAACACCTTCGGCTCGACCGCCAGGGCCCGCGCCAGCGCCACGCGCTGCCGCTGGCCGCCCGACAACTGACTCGGATACCGGTTGGCCAGGTTCTCCAACTGAATCAGTCGCAGCAGGTCCTGGACCTTCCGCCGGATCTCATCCCGGCCCGGCCGACGATGACGCGGCCGCACCGTCAGACCAAACGCGATGTTGTCGAACACCGTCATGTGCTTGAACAGCGCATAGTGCTGAAAAACGAACCCCACATGCCGATCGCGGGCGTGTTGGCCGGCGACATCCTGTTCGTGAAAGAGGACCGACCCGCTGCCGCCGTCCGGATGCTCCAGCCCCGCGATCACCCGAAGCAGTGTGGTCTTGCCCGAGCCGCTCGGCCCCAGCAAGGCCACCAACTGCCCGCTTGGCACCGATAGACTTACGTCGCATAGCGCCGTGAACCGGCCGAAGGTCTTGGTGATATTCCGCACTTCAATGCTCATGGGACAGGTCCTCCAATACGGCCGCATCCGGCGCCTCGGCGAACGGACGCCGACTTCGCCATTCCACGAAACTCTTCAATGCCAGCGTCGCCAGGGCCAGCAGCGCCAATAGCGACGCCACCGCGAACGCCGCCACAAAGTTGTACTCGTTATAGAGAATCTCCACGTGCAGCGGCATGGTGCTCGTCTTGCCCCGGATATGCCCGGACACCACCGACACCGCCCCGAACTCGCCCATCGCCCGCGCGTTGCACAGGATCACCCCGTACAACACGGCCCACTTGACGTTGGGCAACGTGACCCGGAAGAAGGTCTGCAAGCCGCCGGCCCCCAGCGTGATGGCGGCCTCCTCATCGTCGTTGCCTTGCACCTGCATCAGCGGGATCACCTCCCTGGCCACAAAGGGAAAGGTCACAAACAGCGTCGCCAGCACGATGCCGGGCACCGCGAAGATAATCTCAATATCGTGGGCCGACAGGAACGGCCCCAGCCAGCCGTGCAGACCATACACGAGAATGTAGATCAGCCCCGAAATCACCGGCGAGACCGCGAAAGGCAGGTCGATCAGCGTAATCAGCAGGTTCTTGCCGACGAAATTGAACTTCGCGATGGCCCACGACGCCGCCAGCCCGAAGACGCAGTTGACCGGTACGGCAATAGCAGCCACCAGCAATGTCAGCTTGACCGCGGCCAGCGCCGCCGGGTCCCGCAGAGCGGCGAAAAAGGCCCCGGCGCCCTTGCGAAACGCCTCCACGAACACCCCCGCCAGCGGGATCAGCAGGAACAGCCCCAGGAAGCTCAGCGACACGCCGATCAGCGCCCACCGCACCGGCGCCGGCTCCGTGATCGCCGGCCGCCCGGCCGCCCCGGACGATGCCGAACCTGTTCGAAAAGCAATCGTCCCCGCCATGCTCAGCCTCCAATCCTGTGTCTTGACGCTACCCATTGAATCACGTTGATCGCCAGCAGAATGGCAAACGAGATCAGCAGCATCACCACGGCGATGGCCGTCGCCCCGGCGTAGTCGTACTGCTCCAGCTTGGCCACGATCAACAGCGGGGCGATCTCCGTCCGCATCGGCATGTTGCCGGAAATGAACACCACCGATCCGTACTCGCCCAACGCTCGTGCAAACGCCAGCGCGAAGCCCGTCAGCAGACTCGGCAGCACCGTCGGCAGGATCACCCGCCGCAGCGTCCGCCACCGCGACGCGCCCAGGCTGGCCGCCGCCTCCTCCATGTCCGGGTCCAGGTCCTCCAGGGCCGGCTGGAGCGTGCGAACCACGAACGGCAGCCCGATGAACGTCAGTGCAATGGTCACTCCAAGTGGCGAAAACGCCGCCTGGATGCCCAGCGGCTCCAGATACTGCCCGATCCAGCCGTTGCGGGAATACAGCGTCGTCAGCGCAATGCCCGACACGGCCGTCGGCAGCGCAAACGGCAGGTCCACCATCGCGTCCACGATCCGCTTGCCCGGGAACGAGTACCGCACCAGAGACCACGCCACCACAAAGCCGAACACGGCGTTGATCAGGGCCCCTATCGCCGCGGCCCCGAACGACAGCTTGTACGCCGCCACCACGCGCGGCGACGTCACCGTCGCCCAGAAACTCGACCAGCCCATGCCCGCCGATTTCAGGAACAGCGCCGCCAGCGGGATCAGCACGATCGCGCTCAGATACAGCAGCGTAAAACCAAGCGTCAGGCCGAAACCCGGAAGCACACTGGGTTGTTTGATGCGTAGTCGCATTGCGTCACCTGTGGATACCGTCTCATACCGGTCACTTGCTCACCTGATAGATCTGGTCGAACACACCGCCGTCGTTAAAGTGCGTTTCCTGAGCCTTCCGCCAGCCGCCGAACACCTCATCGATGCGAACCCGCTCGACATCAGGGAATCGCTCCAGGTCCGCCGGGTCCGCGTGCTGTGGATAGGCCGGCCGGTAATAGTGCCTGGCTACGATGCGTTGGCCCTCCGGACTGTAGAGGTATTTCAAATACTCCTCGGCCACCTCCCGCGTCCCCTTCTTCTCGACCACCTTGTCAATCACGGCCACCGGCGGCTCGGCCAGAATACTGATCGACGGTACGACGATGTCGAACTTGTCGGGCCCCAGCTCATTGACCGCCAGAAACGCCTCGTTCTCCCAGGCCAGCAACACGTCGCCGATGCCCCGCTGGGCGAAGGTATTGGTCGAGCCACGCGCCCCGCTATCGAGCACCGGCACATGCTTGTGCAGTTCCGCGACGAACTCGCGGGCCCTGGCCTGGGCCTGCTCGACCTGTGCCGCCTGTGCCGGATGGTGCAGGGCTTTCAGGTCGCCCAGCTCCTTCTTAAGGGCAAAGGCCCACGCCGCCAGATAGTTCCAGCGGGCCCCGCCGGAGGTCTTGGGATTGGGCGTAATGACCTCGACGCCGGGTTTGACCAGGTCGTCCCAATCCCGGATGCTCTTGGGATTGTCCTTGCGGACCAGAAACACAATCGTTGACGTATAGGGGGCGCTATTCTCCGGCAGCCGCGATTGCCAGTCGGCCGCCAGTAAACCACCCTGCCTGGCAATCGCGTCGATGTCGTAGGCCAGTGCCAGTGTGACCACGTCGGCCTTGAGCCCGTCGATCACGGCCCGGGCTTGCTTTCCCGCCCCACCGTGCGACTGCTCGATGACCACATCCTGCCCGGTCTTGGCCTTCCAGTAGCGGGCGAAGGCCGGGTTGAACTCCTGGTAAAGCTCCCGCGTCGGGTCATAGGACACGTTCAGCAGCGTAACGGCCCTCTTGCCCGCTGTTTCATCCGGATCGGCTCCGCTACCCCCAAGTATGCGTATGAGAATCAGGCCCAACACAATAGCAGTTACCAGAACGACCGCCACAACCACAACTCGCTTGCTATCTGCCATGGTTCCTTCCTTATGAAACTCAATAATATAACCACGACCCATTCGGTCGTATATTAGCCCAAAAAAAGATGGCTCAAATCCCCGCACCGTTCATCATCTGCTCGCTGAACACCTCTTCCCTTGCCACGGGCCTGCCGCTGTACACCGCCGCCAGCGTCAGCCCATCCATCAGGCGAACCGTCTGGTTGCGGATGTCCAGTATCGTCCGCCTGAACCGGCAGACCGGCTCCTGGCTGCAATGCTGATAGTTCGATACCGATACGCACCCCATCGGCGCCAGAATTCCGTCGAAATACCGCACCACGTGGCCCATCGTGATGTTCTCGGGCTTCTGCCCCAGGACATAGCCGCCGGACCTTCCGGGAATGCTCCGGACCCAGCCCTTGGCCTTCAGTTCGAGCATGATGTGCTCCAGAAACCGCTTCGGAACGTCGTTGCGTTCGGCGAGTTCCCGA
>DSDB01000321.1 GCA_011057845.1 Phycisphaerales bacterium
AGGAAGAGCGGGTCGGCGTCAATATTGCCCTCGCCGAACACGTGCAACTCGCCGGGCAGGATCGTCCGATGGACCTCCACCGTCTCGGGTCCGTAATTCGGGAGCGGCTCCTGGAAGTAGTGCTCGAATATCGCTGCGTTGTCGTGGAAGATGTTCCCGTCGAAGTAGCCGCCGCGCCCGGGCGTTCGTGGAGGATTGCGATACGGCTCGCCGAACACGGCGACCGCCTTGTCACTTCCGACGACCACGTTGTTGTGCGCGTGAACGAAGCTGTCCTCCTTGAGCAGAAAGGCGTGATCGTTGTCGATAAAGACATTCCGGGCCGCGTAAATCTCGGACGGCCAGCCCTCGTCGCCGGTGGAGATCGCGTTGGATGTTCCGTCGCCGCCGCCGCCGTGGAAGCCTGTGAAGATGCAGCCCTCCACGTGCGCATCGGTGCTGTCGAAATCGAGCCCGTCGTCGCCGCCGCCCATGAAGAGGCAGTCGTATATCTGAAATACAGGCCCCGGCCGCCGGGCGTGCGTGAAATCGATAACGTCGTTGTAGCCGGTCGTGGTGCCGAAGACGCAGTTTTCGAAGATGATATACTCGTCGCCGCTGAGTCCGTCACCGTGGACCGGCTCGGTCCCGCTGATGGACGGGAACACCGAGTTCGTGCATATCACCGACGGATGGTCGATATTGAGGACGCGCGTGTTCGTTGCGGCCCAGGTCATGTGATCGATCGTGACCCGCGACCGCGTCACGTCCGTGGATTCGCCCTGGGTGTCGCCATATTCGTGATCGACGTAGACCAGCCGGTTGTCCTCCAGTGTGCGATCGAACAGCACGCCGCCCCAGTTCGACGAACCGGGCGTCCGCGTCAGGCGGATATGGCTGAATCGCGTGCCCTCGGCGAGGAGGCGCCCGCCGACCTGTACGGTCAGACGGCGGCCCGCGTCGAAGAAGAGCGTCGTACCCGGTTCGATTACAAGCGTCGCCCCCGACGGCACTGTCAGGTCGCCCGTGACATGCCACGGACCGGACGCCGCGTCCAGAACCACGGTCCCGGCAAGCACGCCCGAGAGTTGCGACTCGTCGTTGTCGTCGTACCAGACGTCGATGTGCGCCCGCTGCGTTTCGTTGCCGGTTCCATTGGGCCCGTCGAACGCCTGCGCGGTTATCCGGTTGACGCCCGGATACAGCCGCAGCGTCGGCTCGCCGGGCTCGAAGCCGGACAGTTCGAGGTCGAAGCTGATGTCGGGACTGGTGGCGGTGTACTGGTGAATCTCGACCGCCAGGATATTCTCGCCGTCGCGCAGGGCCGAGGCGTCGAGCAGGGTGAAATCATCATCGCCCGCGAAGGCGTTGCCCCCGTAGAACGTCGTCTCGTAGGCGCCGAAGACATTGCTGAACGCCGGGGTATTGTAGCCGACGGGTCCTTCGGGCATGTTGCTGCGGGCGATCTCGACGCCGTTGAGGTAGACCACGGCCCCATCGTCCCGCTGGATCAGCAGAGACAGAAACGCGTATTGGGATGCGTCCGCCACCTGAAAACGGTGCGTGAAATACGTCGTGATGTTGTACTCAATCGTCGGTGTATCCGGATTGGTGTCGATATAGCCGATAGTCGTATTGGCGGCGTCCCCGTAGCCCAGTTCCGCCTCGCCCTCGGCCCAGCCGCTGTCGTCGATGGCCGTGTACCATTCGGGGCCCAGGTCGGTGTACTGGTCGAAGTACCTCCAGCGGGCCCCGCGCGAGACCAACGGGGTGCTGTGGCCGGCGGTCTGCTGTGTGATGCTCCACCGCGCGTTCAGCGGGTCCCACGTCGCCGGACTGCCGTTGACCAGGACCGATCGCGTCGCCACCGCATCGGCCGAGCCGGAGAGTCCTATGTCGTCATTTTGCGTGTAGTAGTAGCCCTCCGATTGCGGCAGCGTCGTTTCCAGCGTGAACTCCGATGGAATCAGCCCGCGGATGTGGTCCCTGCGGACGGCCGCGAAATTCTCCATCTGCGCGATCGTGGTCTCCGGCACAAGGCCTCCCAGGGCATTGCGCACGGCCGGGCCGAATTGTTCCTGCGAAAACGGCCCGTCAATCAACTCCCGCAACAGGGCGTAATACCGCGCTATGAACCGCGGGTGCGTCATGAAGCGGTCTATCGTCGCCAGGCCCCGCGCACGGAAGATGCCGTTGGTGGCGATGCTGCCCAGATAGCCCAGAATCGAGTCCAGGTCGTGGGGAATCAGCACAAACCGCGTATCGACCAATCCGGCGTAGGTGTAGTAGTCGTCGCCGTAGCCGTTGGCCAGCGATGTCTCGTTGTTGTCCAGGAAGGCGTTGATGGCCAGATAGAGCAGCCAGTTGTCGGCGTTGAGGACGCGCTCGATTTCGTCGGCGTACTCGGCGTCGGAAGCGGCGCCGACGACCCGGCACAGCTCGATCAGGTCCGCCCAGTCGTCGGCGGACTCATTGCTCTGCTTGAAGTAGCTGTTGCGATAGGCATCCGGGTTGGTCCCGCGATAGTTGAAGTCCGCCGGCGCCAGGTCGCGCATACCCTTGTACACATTGCCTTCGCCGTCGTCGAACCAGCGGTCCTCGGCGAAGTCGCCGTTGATGACCTCGAGCTGGACGTAGAGACCGTACATCTCGGCGCCGGAGGTGGCGAGGTTGCGTCCGTTCGTCATCACCCGCACGGCCGCGGCCCTGGCCGCCGGCAATCCCGCCTGCCGGCAAAGCACGCTGCCGATCAACTGAACGTAGGTGTTCCGCGAATTCAGGTTGACGGCGCGCACGCCCTTCCAATCCCGGTCGCTGTTGAAGTTCACGCGGTAGTTGTTCGGCCAGCGGGTCCGCGAACCGTGCCCGCGATTGCGGACGCTGACGGCGTAGCGGATCGTCACACCGCTGCCGTCGACGCTGATGAACGTCGCGTTCATCTGGGCGTCCGGACCCTGCGTGTTGCTGTGATTGCGGACGATGTCCTCCAGGCGGGCCCGCTCCATCTCCGTCATGATGATGTAGTGCGTCGGAGGGTCCTCGGCGAACCACACGGCCGGATCGTAATTGCCGTCCACCTGGTACAGGACATTGGTGACTTGTTCGGGCGTCCCGTCGATGAGGCTCGGCGCCGGCCAGGTTCGCACGTTCGCGGCCGCATCCCAAGCCTCGACGAAGAATTCGACGATCCGCCCGTGCCCGTAAGGTGGTATCACGGCGCCGTAAACCCCGTCGCCGGCGGCTCCGTCACCGTGCGCGCCGTCGTCGTACATCGGCACGTCGTTGAAGTCGTTCGGCTCGTAGTGCGGATAGATGCTCTCGTCGCCGGAGTACACCGAGCGGTCCACGCGATAATGCAGCCGCACGGCCGCCGGCGAGGTTTCGTCGATGACGCGGGCCGTAACCGTAACGGCGTCATTGGGGCCGGGGATAATCGGCTGATGCGCCACATCCGCAATCAGCGGCGCGATGTTCGCGCGGCGCACGGAATTGGCCGCGCCGGGAGTGCCGCCGTCGGCGTCGCCGGCCGACCAGTTCCCGCCGTATTCATTCGGCATCGCCGGATTGATTAACTCCAGCGACCGCCCCCCGCCGTCGTGCAGGTTCGACCACTCCCAACCGCGATGGGCCCGGTCCACCGGTCCCAGCTCCCGCACGGCCCAGTCGCCCTCGTCGGCATAACGAACCCGGTCGATGATTACGCCGGAGGCGTCGGACAGTTCGATCCGTTCGCCGTTGTTGCTCAGGTGTCCCGTCCAGCCGCCGACCACGTTGCCGACGGCGGGGTAACGGGTCCGGAACTCATTGACATCGGCGGCGATAACGAGGTATCCGCCTCCCGCCAGGGGAAACCTCGGTGGGATCGTGTATTCGACGCCGTCGGTGAATCGCCACCCGGAGACATCCACCGGGGCGGCGCCGGCGTTGTACAGTTCGATGTATTCGAGGCCGATGTTCTCGGCGGCGCCCTCGGCGTGGCCGGGATGGTACATGATTTCGTTGATGACCACCTTGACCGGATCGGCCAGATTCGGCCGGCCCGGCGTCGGCGATGTGAACACCCGCCACGGGCCGGTCCCGTTAGGTAGCCGCCCGAACGACTCGTCCGGGTTCTGGGGCCCGAAGGAGACCGCATCAATCAGATGGTGGTCCGAGTCGAACAGCGCGACGTCCTCGCCGCCGGCCGACAGGGCGAAATTCGCGTGCAAAGGGCCCTGTTGCGTCTCGTTGTCCGCCCAGATCAGCAGGAAGCCACCCGGCGCGATGGTCGTCGCCGCCGGGGCATTGCCGGGAATACGCCAGCCGCCCAGGGTATAGACGTCGTCGGAGATGTAGAAGCCGCCGATGTCGATGGCGTCCGGACCATAATTGTAGATCTCAATCCAGTCGTCGAAACTGCCATCGGGGTCGTCCGGGTCGCGGATGGTTTGCGTGTTGCGGGCCATGAACTCGTTGATCGCCAGCGTCAGGACCCCCCGCTGCAGCCAGTTCTCGGCCAGTTTCGCGTAATCCCTCCCATTGACGCCGGGGATTCCGTCCAGGTCGGCCTCGCAATCCGGCGCGGCACAGCCGTCGTCCAGCCACCATTGGGCCAGCCGCCGAACATCGTCGAAATCGACTCGACAGTCGTTATTCAGGTCGCCGACCGGACAATCGGCGAGCCCCCCCGCGAGAAATAACACACTCAGCCCCACGCAGAACAGGAAATCACGAACGGACATGAACACCTTCTTATTATCAGCACCCGCAAGCGATGCGCATACAAGGCCGGACGATGCCGGAATGGGGGGGCCTTGGTACAACACTGCTGCTACGACGAACCAGCATGATTATACCCCATGGGGCCCGGACAGACAAGGAATACCCACCCATTCAGTAGATTTTCTTGTCGGACCCCTCTTATCGACCCTTCCCTGAGCCTGCTGTGTCCTATGGCCACAGGCTCCTGACCAGCCAATCCTGGCCCATGATGGCCAGGTCCTGGAAGCTGATCTTCGCGTCCTCCGACAGGTCCGCCGGCGAATAGACTTCCTGGTCGAATATCCCGCTGCCGGCGGTCGCCACATAGGCAATCTCGGCGGCGGACAGGGCATAGCCATATATGCGGAAATCATCCAGCAGCCCGTGATAGCCGCCGTACCAGCCGGAGCCGATTTCAAAGCCGGTGACCCCCGCAATCTCCGTCGCCGAACCGATGTTCTCGGCGTACAGGGCGCCGTTGAGGTAGACCCGCATGACACCGCGGACGCCCGGCCCGACGATGACCTGCGAATCCTTGACAAAGGCCCAGTGGTTCCAGCGATGCGCCCACTGGCTCAGATACGGGTGCTCGCCGGCCAGTCGCCCCTGCGGTCCCGGCGGGTAGCCGCAGTCCCAACGGTAGCGCCCGGGGGCGATCCAGCATCCCAGCGTAATGGCCACCGATGGGTTCGATACGCCATGCTCGTAGTTGGAGCAGCAGAGGGTGTTGAGGTGATAGGTGGACGTTTCCCCGTACTGCCAGAAGGCGATGGTGATGGCCCGGTCAATCTGCGAGAACAGTTGGGCCGCCCCGCCGATGTCCACGCGGCTCTCGAAGCCGTCGAAGCGGGCCGCCTGGCCGTAGACGCCCGGCTCAAAGGACACGCCGCCGGAGGCGGTCCCGTGCCAGATACCGGCGCTGTCCCGCGCATCGCCGTCGAAGCGGTACCAGGCCAGCGGAGCGCTCGGTTGGGCTACCGGATACACCCGGCGGCCCTGTGCCAGCCAGTTGCCGGTGATCTCCCGCAGGTCCGCGTAGTCTACGATGCAGTCGCCGTCGATATCGCCGGCCGGACGACGGGACTCCAGACACCGCGCCG
The DNA here is from genome assembly GCA_011057845.1 of Phycisphaerales bacterium. Classification (GTDB taxonomy): domain Bacteria; phylum Planctomycetota; class Phycisphaerae; order Sedimentisphaerales; family Anaerobacaceae; genus UBA2266. The sequence continues at coordinate 5,820 of DSDB01000321.1, forward strand.
GATACAGCGTAAAGTCGTCGAAGTACATCGTGCCGCTGCCGAAGCCGCCGCCCGGAGGAGGCTCCAGACTTATGCCGTAGCAAGTGACCGCGCTCAGATTGACCCCCGCCAGCAGGCCCAGGTCAATCCGCCAGAGGCGCCACTGGCCGTCGGCGAGATCTTCCGGCGAACCCCCATACGGCACCGCCGCGCCATGGACGTCGTCGCCAACGAAGAAGCACATGATTGCTTCCGTGGGATTGCCGGCTTGCCCGCGAAAGAACAGGTCCACGGATCGGACCCCCATCGCCTCCCAGTTCAACGGCGCCGGGGGCGTGACCGTCACCTTCGAAGGCACCGACCCGTCATAAAGAAACCGCATTTCCATGCTGGTTCCGCACCGGTAGACGTCCTGCGTGGTTGTCGTGACATGGGTGTACCAGTACGGCGCCCATGTGAATCCGATATAGGGATCTTCGGGATTGGTCGCCGAACTGTAAAACTCGAAGTCATCGACGATCCATCGCCCGGCCGTTTCAAAGCTCCAGACGGCGCCTCGGCGAATGCTCCCGAAACCATCCACCTCATCGACGCGCCAGAAGTAGCGTTGGCCAAGCCGCAGGACGCCGGGATCGTATGTGTTGGCATCCTGGGGTTGCGGAGGATCGGACACCGGCGAAGCGCCCGGCCGGACGTCCGCCGGATCCATCCCGAAATACACGATGTGCCGGACCGCCAGATCACTGGCCGTCCAGGACAGAACCTGCTGCGGGGGCACGTTGCCGGCGCCGTCCGGAGGGACCGGGTTGGCGGCGACCGCCTGGTCTCCGACCTCGATCCGCGCCTGGATGTTCATAATGTCGAAGCCCGGCGATCCGCCTCCATCGTCGAGCGAGACCAGCCGAATCCCGGTGGGAATGAACCCCGGTTCATGTCCGGCCAGGTCCATTTCAATGTTCGTGGGCGTGTTGGTGCCGTCACTGCCGGCCCGTGCAAGGCCCAGGAAATACTCCCGGCCGTGCCGATCCGTCAGGAAGACCAACGCGATTTCCCCTCGTTGGCCCTGTTCTTTCAGCTTGATGTCCGGCCCGGCTTCGTCCACGATCGGCCCGCGAAACCAGAACTCCAGCCAATATTCCGGGGGAAGGCTCACGCCCGTAATCGGCGACGGCGGCGGACCGACCAGCCACCTCGCCGGGTCCACCGGGCGCGGAAAGAACCCCTGCAACGACATACCCAACAGACAGTCGTCCAGCGGGTTGTATGTGTGGGCCAGGTGCGCCGGGTACTCAAACTGCGTCCGTGCAAGCGCAGGGATACCCGCCCCCCGAGTCAGGACCAGCAACAACACACCCAGACAAACCTTTCTCACAAAAACCCTCCCTGCAGGCCTCACGACAGTCCAAAAACACCGCCCGCGATCCGTCCCTGGGCCGCAAGATGATCTTATTATAACACAAATCCGCCCCGGATGCAACCTCCGATAACTGCGGCAAAATCACAACAGGCCGCCCTGACGAAGCGAAAATCCTTGCCGCGGTCGGCGCCGGGGCTACACTGATACCGTCCCAACGCGGCAGTGACAGGAATCGGGAGCCGCCGGAGCCGCCACCGATTCGCAAACCTGCCCGCCGTTGTGGACGATAGATGTACCCAGCCGGGGTCCGTTGTGCGCCCCGGATCCGGGTCCGGGGGTTTGCGTAACGCGGCCGATGCCTGTGGCGTGTGTTGGCGGCCCCGGACGAAAACAGACCATCACCAGGATAACGAGGTATGACCGTGAGCGAGTATTCAGTCAGTCCGGCCGGCGAGAAGTTCCCCATTCCATCCAAAGACGAGTACGCCGGCGAATTCGAGCAGGTCCGCGCCCTGGCCGAGGCCGCACGGGCCGAAAGCAAGGAGATCGTCGTCGTCATGGGCGTCGGGTTCGTCGGGGCGGTCATGGCCGCCATCATTGCCGACACCGTAGACAAGAAGACCGGCAAGCCGTCCAAGTTCGTCATCGGTTGCCAACGGCCGAGCCCCCGAAGTTACTGGAAGATCCCAATGCTCAACCGCGGCCAGTCGCCGGTCAAGGCCGAGGACCCCGAGGTCGATCCGATGATCCGGCGGTGCGTCCTCGACAAGAAGACCCTCATCGCCACCTACAACAACGACTGCATCAAGCTGGCCGACTGCGTCGTCGTGGACGTGCAATGCGATTACAGCAAGAAGGACCTGGGCAACCTCCGCAGCGGCACGGTTGAGATGGCGGCGCTCGAGGCCACCCTCAAGACCATCGGCGAGCGGGCCCAGGCCCACTGCCTGACCCTCATCGAGACGACCGTCGCCCCCGGCACGACGGAGTTTGTCGCGCTGCCTATCCTTAAGAAGGCCTACACCGAGCGCGGCATCACGTCCGAACCGCTGCTGGCGCACAGCTTTGAGCGGGTCATGCCCGGGCGCGAATACGTCGCCTCCATCCGCGACTTCTGGCGGGTCTGCTCCGGGTGCAACGCCGAGGCCCGCGCCCGCGTGGAGAAGTTCCTCCACGAGGTGCTCAACACCGAGAAGTTCCCGCTGACGGTCATGGACCGCCCCATTGAGTCCGAGACCACCAAGATCGTGGAGAACTCATTCCGGGCGACGATGCTGGCGTTCCTGGACGAATGGAGCCTGTTCGCCGAGCGAAACGGCGTCGATCTGATCAAGGTCGTCAAGGCGATTAAGATGAGGCCCACCCACTGCAACATCATCTTCCCGGGTCCCGGCATCGGGGGCTACTGCCTGCCGAAGGATGGGGGTCTGGGCTTCTGGGCCTACAAGCACATCCTCGGCTTTCAGGACGACATCTTCAAGCTGACCACAACGGCCATCGACATCAACGACACGCGCGGGCTGCACGTGGCGGAACTGGTCCGCGATGCGCTGCGCAACACGGGTCGGCAGGTGGCCAACGCCAGGGTCCTGCTGTGCGGGGCCAGCTATCGGCAGGACGTGGCCGACACCCGCTACAGTGGTTCGGAGATGGTCGTCCGCAAGCTCACGGAGATGGGGGCCGACGTCAGCGTCCACGACCCGTACCTCGATCACTGGTATGAGTTGGAGAGCCAGGACACGTATCCGGCGCCGGGGCATTCCTGGGCGCGGTTCTTCCGGAATCAGGAATCCCTCAAGGACATCCGCGTGCAGCACGACCTCTCGGCCGCTCTCAAGGGGGCCGACGCCCTGATTCTGGCCGTTCCGCACGAGCCGTACCTGGACCTAGACCCGGACGCGATCGTCAACGACGCCGGCGGGCCGCTGGCGGTGGTCGACTGCTTCGGGATTCTCAGCGACGATAAGATCCGCCGCTATTTCGAGTTGGGCTGCGAGGTCAAGGCCCTCGGCCGCGGCCACATCCAGAGAATCAAAGAGAGCGTCCGGAAGAAACGCCCCTGACGGCGGAGCGGCCGGAATCGGTCAATCGTCCTGAAGGTCCTCGAACCGTTGCTCACCAGGCTTGCGGACCACGGGGGGCCTGCGCATTTGAGCGGGGACTTCCGGCAGTGCGTCGGCTCGCAGACATTCGCCGGCCATAACCTCTTCGAGCAGTCGGGCCTGGGCGGGATACCCTTTCACGGTGGACTCCAGGACCCAGAGCAGTTCGAGCAGCTCCGTGGTGAATTGGCCCGTCCAGTGGTCCGGGCGGATGTCGTCAAGGGGCGAGGACTTCTTGCCGCCGCCGCGTTTCATCCGGTATTTGAGCCAGGACTGGACGACCTTGAGGCCCGAAACCTCGAAGTCGAAGACCTCGCGCGCGACGGGTGCGAACTCGCCGTCGCCAACGCGCAGGGTGCGGGTCTGATCGTTGTAGTCGAAGTCTTCCGGGTAGGCGTCACGACGGCCAGTGACGGCCTTGACACATCTGGCGCTGCCGCGCGGGATATGGCCGCGGCGTTTGCCTCTGGGGATGAATCGCTCGCCATAGGTATGCAGCCAGAGCAACCGTGCGCCGACGGCGCGGACTCTGTCGAAAAGTCTGGCGTTCTTCGTGATGGGGACGCGCAGCTCGCGCGTTTCCAATTCCCTATGGAATCGCGCCGTGAAGGCAGGCTGCGCCAGGATACCATAGATATAGGCCAGCAAGTCCTCAGGTGTCGTCTTTCTTCTCTTGTACGTCGCGCCGAGCAGATCGAGGAGGCCGGGCAGGATGTTTGGCCGTGACGCATCGGCGCTTCGGTAGAGTGGAAATGCCTCCTTTGCGCCGTATGAACCCCGAAAGTGGTGGAGGTCTGGAATAACCGCGCTGGCCGTCGCCGCCGGGCCGTCGCCGATCGGGTGATTCAACAGGCTCGTCAGGTATACCTGTCGTTGGCCGTGGGCGTGCCAGAGGGCAGGTCCCGGTCTGTCGAGTAGCCGCGCGTCCGCAAGGATGAACTGACGGTCAAACGAGCGGTAGGCGTAGCACGCCATTGGTGGGACAGGCGCGCCTCTGGGCAACCCGGACAGGGCCGTAAGGGGGGCGCCCGACGGAGGCAGTTGCGTTGCGGGTTCATGGACCTTACGCCCGGTTGGGGAGTCCTTGAATGGCCCCCGTCGTTCGTCGCCTTCGACACTGAGCAAGGCCCGCCAGCACTTCTTCAGGGTCTCTTGCTCCGGCGAGATGACCCAAGTGCGCCCGGCCTTTATGCCGGATTGTTGCCATGGCATCAGGTCCGTCAACAGAGGCCAGGCGAAGTAATCGCCCTTGCCGGCCGGGCGGAAAGGGGCTTGCCAGTCGACAGGGCAATCCTGCCACTTGACGTCCGAGAAGTCCTCGATCTCATCGAGGCAGGCAAGCTTGGTGGCGCGCGTTCCATCAATACGTGCGTAGTGGATTCGGGCGGGCTTGTCCTTTTTTGCCTTCTTGGAACGCACGGCGACGGCGATGGCGACAGGGGTCTGAATGGCGAAGACGTTGTCGCTCTTGCGCGTGCCGCGTCCCTCGCCTCCCAGGTCGAGAATCCAGATTTCATCGCATTGGCGGCGCATGTGCTGACGCATCCCGCGGAAGGCATCGCCGTCGAGGTAGCTCGATGCGCTGATGAAGCTAACAACACCCTGGCCGTCGGCGGTTTGGTGTTCGAAGACCTTCCATAACGCCCAGCGCCAGAAGTAGACATAGAGGTTGTAGAGGTTGTGGACTCGCACCCCGTGGCCGGCGGCGGTTGCCGGGTCGAGGAAGTCGCGGAAAATGGCATCCGCGCCCTTATCGGTATCACCCCAGCGTACCCAGCCGCCCGTGCGGGATTGGTTTCCGCCGTTGGATGCCTCGTGGCGGTCGTAGGGCGGATTACCCAGACAGACAATGACGGGCACGTCGCTCTTGACCTTGAGGGCCCTGGCGTGCTGATCGGCGATGGGCCGCAGGAACAGCGGCAGTTGGGGTGGCCTGGCGTGGGGGCTTTCGAGGGTGTCCGTCAGATAAACGTGCGTGCCGTCGGGCGGTAGCACGGCCCCACGGTCGCGCAGAGTGCGACTGACGCGCAATTCGGTCACGGCGTAGGGGCCGACCATGATCTCGAAACCGTGAAGGTTTTTGGCCAGCTCCGTTGCCTGGCCCGCGACGGAGCCGGGGCCCTGTTCGGCTCCGACACGAGCAAGGGCGTGTTCGATGACGCCGAGCAGATAGGTGCCTGTTCCGGCGGCGGGGTCGAGCGTGACGACACCGGGATCGGCAAAGCCAAGGGGTCTGTGGAGGCGGTTGACAAGCAAGTCGTCGACGAGGCGGACCTGGCAACGGACGACCTCGACGGGGGTGTAGTAGGCGCCGGTGTCCTTGCGCAGTTTGGGGTCGTAGGCGGCGAGGAAGTCTTCGTAGAAATAGAGCCACGAGTCCTGGGGACCGGTAAGCGTGGCGGGCGGCACGGCCGCAATCAGCCGTTCCAGAAGGCCGACCGAAGCGGCCATTTCCGACATGACCTGGTTATCCGTCAGCAGAGCAAGCGTACGGCTCAGCAAAGAATAATGGCTGTCCAATGCTTGATAGGCGGCGTGAGAAGAAAAGGGATCCGCTGCGCCTTCGGCGCGGCCCAGCAAGAGACCAAACGTGACGGTCTGGGCGTAAGCGTCGGCGAACTGCCGATCCGAGGCATCGCCGAACAACGATTGACGCCAGTCCCTGGCCAATTGGATCAAGGGTGAATCCTCCGTCGCCAGGGCGTCGGCCACATCGTCGCGCAGCATCCGCGTCAGCGGCGCCAGCAGAGAAGCGAAGCCCTTAAGGTCGATCTTGCCCTTGCGATTCGTGGGGATGATGGGCTCCCAAGAGAAGAAGTCGCGTAACATGCGTTCAAGTGCGTGGGCATCTTCGTCTGAGATGGCTTTCCCGCCCTCAAAGGCCACGTCGCCGGACAGATGGACGATCTTGTCCACGAGCTTGCCGTCGCGATAGAGGGCCCATTCGTTGCCGTCGGTGTAGAGGATGTTGGGGATGGCCGAGAATCGCTTGAACTGGCTGAGGTTGTGGCCCTTGAAGCGACCGGCGGTCGCGCCGACGCCGGGGGCCTTCAGTTCGACATACCCGGCGAGCAGCTTGTTGAGATGAACGGCGTAATCAGGCCGCCCCAGCCGCCCGGGCAGCGGCGTCTCGCCCGTGCAAACGACGTCCCAGCCAAAGCCGGCCGCCACGTTGGCTATAAAGTTCTCAAAGGGACTGCGCAGTTGGTCTTCCGGCTCACCGGCGATAAGCTGCGTCATTTTCGCCGTCACCGCGGCCGCAAAGGTCCGAAGGGCTTCATGGATAGTCGTTGACTGGGTCATTGTATTCGGGGCCGGTCGGCGTCTTTGCTTGGAAGTTGACAGACGCCGGTCTGCACACGGCCGTGCCGGTTCGATCCGTATGACATCGGGCCGGACACCGATTTCTTCGTGCCCAACCCTGTCGGTATTGTACCGGCGCCGCGCAGACCATGCAACCGGGGTCGGGGCGACTTTGTGGGTCGCCCAGGCATTTGGAGTCCGGCGGCGGTCCTGGGGCGTCGCGGTTGTCCGGCCGGGCTTGCCGTGGTAGTATATCTCCCCGTGCAGGACGCCTATCGGGATCGCGGCAACGGCCGCCCGCCGGCTGGGCCTGCGAACGACCCTGGATAGATGTGAAGGAACGGGCGAATGGACTCACAAGTCACAGTCCACGCCCGGACGCCGTGGTGGCGGCAGCCCGGGCTGTACGTGCTGATCCTGACCGTCCTGGGCATCTACTTCACGCGAATCACGGACATGCCCTTTGGCGGAGACGAACCCACCTGGGCCTGCGTCGCCCGTGAAATGACCCGGACGGGCGATTGGATTGCCCATGGACCGCAAAACAGCGGTCTCACCCCAGGCCAGTGTCGTCGTCGGCCGAGTCATCCGTCCGCCGTCCACCCCTGAGCCGGCCGTACAGCCTTCCGATGATGGATCGTAAGTCCTTGCCATAGTGTCATTTACGGGAGGTCGCCGGACGACCGACTATTTTTTTTATTTTTTCCAATCGGCCGGTGTTGACAGGCGTATACATAGAAGTACAATGTATGACAGTAGTGAAGCGTCTGACAGGCAACTTCATGAGGAGACCGGCGTTTGGACATCAACAAGGACCTGGTGGCGGCTTCGGCGACGGCGTTGATTCTCTCGATATTGAGCGAGGGGGAGAGCTACGGGTATGCGATTATCCAGCGGGTGCGGGAGCTGTCCGGCGGGCACTTACAGTGGACGGACGGGATGCTGTATCCGGTCCTGCACCGGTTGCAGAAGCAGGGGCTGATCAAATCGACGCAGCGGCTGAGCGAGCAGGGCCGCCGCCGCAAGTATTACCACGTGACGAACCAGGGCG
>DSDB01000058.1 GCA_011057845.1 Phycisphaerales bacterium
CCGCCAGGCGGACTTGTCGCCCCAGCGGTCCAGGTCCGGGTCGGTTGGGTCGATAAGCGTCAGTGAGAAACCCCCGCCGTCGGTGATCTTGTACCAGTTGTCGGAATACTTGAATTCCAGGATCGTGCTGTTGGTGGCGTCGTCGAGGGTGAGGGTCTCACCGGCGTTCGACAGTTGGCCGGTGTAGGGGCCGAAGACCAGGGCCTGGGCGGCAAGCGTGTAGCGTGAGGCGAACGCGGCCGGGTCCTTGACGACCAGCAGATAGCCGCCCGCGGCCAGATTGACGGAAGGCAGGTCCACCTGGATACCACGGGAGAACTTCACGCCGGCCAGCGACAGCGGCGACGAGCCGATGTTCTTGAGTTCGACGTACTCGAAGTCCTCGTCGTTCCAGGGGCTGCCGGGGGCGGGATTCGGCGGGTGGTACATGATTTCAGTGATGCGCAGATAGCGCTGCGCATCGCTGGGATTACCGGGGTAGGCGAAGGAATGGACCAGGCCGCCGGTGGCGTCGTAGAGTTCGATGGTCTCGCCCCAACTGGAGAGATGGCCTTTATAGTTGCCCTGAACGAATCGCTGCTCACCGCCTTTGGGGCTCACCGAACGGTTGCGGAAAGCCTGCGCGTCCGGCGTTACATACAAGGAGCCACCGGAGGGGATAACCGTGCCGGGCCCGAAGGTGTGTTCGACGGCGTTTGCCAATGTCCAGCCTGTGACATCAACGGCGTAGGTGTTGGGATTCAACAACTCAATGTATTCCTCATCCTGGTTGTACGAGGGGGGATTATATTCAACCGAAGCGATCAGGATCATCGGATTGGCGGGCTGAGGATCAGGAATTCCGGCGTTTTGATCATAGCCGGGATTGTTGATACTGTGATTGACAAACAGATGGTTCCGTCGCCTGGCCATGTAGGTTGTCTTAATCCAGTCCACATTGCTGTTCCAGCTACTGTTTCCCAGCTCGATCTGTGCGGAGTTTCTCAATTCCTCAATCCGCCTCTCAAACATAAGCTCGCCGGCCGGAGTTCCCGGAGCCTGGAGTAAATCGTCCATAAGGGTTCTGAGCCTGCGCAGATACATCTGTCGAGTCACGGGGTTGTCAAACAGGGCATCGATCACGCCGTTCCACTTGTAATCGATTTTCTGGTGCTCGGAACAGCCATAGAAGGGATGGCTTGGTGAACGTATATCGCCGGGCATATCATTATCGATGCCTGTGACTCCGAAGGTGAGGTCCTTGTCCCAGGGCAGGTACATCCACTCGTTAGTACCCCTGGGATTGTTGCGCGGGTCGCGGGTATTGCGATAGCCGTAGTAATTCTTATGGGTTTGATCGTTATCGTGTATGATAACCGTAGCGGCCCAATACTCGATTATCGCAGGGATATTGATGTTATCGAACATATAGGTAAATCGGCTGCTACTGTTGGGATGGATGCCATCAGCCAGGGCCTGCAAATCGCTGTTGTCCTCATCCAGGCGGGTCTTCTTGCGCGGGACCTGTTCATCGCTGATGTTTCCGCGTGTGAAGTCGGTGTAGAGTTTGTACAGTGCACCGTCGGGATTGAGGCCGTTTCGGCGGAGCATATCGCGGTCGGGCTGCTCAACAAAGACTCGGACGGCGAGGTAACTGCCGTTGCGTCGGACATGCATAAGGAATGACAGGCTTGCCGGGACATCGGCGTTATAATAGGTTTCCCATGCCAGAGTCTGGCGCAGGGTTGTCGAGTCCGCTCCCGGTTCGTTGAGGTTTATCTCATCGACTCTCGGAATGTCCGGATCGAAGCGGAAATGGTGTCCGTCATTGAATTCGAATTTCCGTCCGTGGGTAGTGTTGGCGCCGCGCAGACGGACGAAGACGTTGTCGTAGAACTCGCCCAGGTAGTACACGGAGGCCCGGGTTCCCGTGCGGGTGCCTTCGGCGGGTGTGTTCTGAGTGAAATACTGGAAGATGGGTAGTTGCGTGTTGATGGTCGGATCGTTGACGACCGTGCCGAAGTACTCGGGGGAGTTATCCGTGTCGAGAAACATCGGATTGCGAGAGGTCGCGCCGCCGGTGTCGACGGCGAGCACATACCAGCGGACCATGTCACCGTAGGTGTAGGCTGTGGCGGGGATTCGTGCGGTGTAGACGCCGTCGCCGGCGGTAGCGTCCGGGGCGATGCCGTTATCGGCCATGGGGATGAGGACCTCGGCATTGAAGTCAATCCGATAACCCAGCGTGACAGTGCCGACAGGGTTGCTGGTGGGCGAGATCTGCGCCGTTACGACCAGATCGCCGCCGTAGGTCGGGGCCGGCGGATTCTCGGTGACTTCGCGGATCGCCGGACCCAGATTGGGGATTCCCACATGGTTGCCGGCGCCGGGGGATGGACTGAGGAAGAAACCCTCCACCAGGGACCCGGCGACGTTGCCGGCGGAGAGCCGTTCGGCGATGAGTCTCGGCAGGACCAGCAGATCCGAACTGCCGGCGCCGTAGTTGAGGCCGTGGATCGCCAGGACGTTGCGGCCGATGCGCAGGTGCGAGAGATACTCCTCCGGCAGCGGAAAGTCCACGTAATTAACCGCTTCGCTGTCGTCGTGGCTGAACTCGGCGCCGGATTGCCATGTCGGGGCGACCGGGTCGTTGGCCCCGGCTACCCGGACTGGTTCGTTGAGGTATGCAATGAAACCGTCGTCGTACTTCATTTGCAGGACGAGATTCCGCAGGCCGGTCAGGTCCGACACCTCAAAGGCGACGCGGATGTACACGGTGGCATTTTGGTTGCGCATCTCGGCGACATCCAGGTTCACCAGGCCGGGGTAGTCGTATCCCACGCCGGTTCGGCCTTTCAGCCAGCCGGCGTCGTCGAAATCGGGGTCAGTCCAGTTCAAACCCAACGAATCGTTCATTGGGATCAGGGCCGAGGCCGCCGCATTCTCGCCGATCAACTCCTCCGTTGCGGCGGTGGAAGTGCCCGGGGCGGCCAAACCATACGAGATGCCTGGGAATTGTTGCGGGTAGTTGTACGAATGCACCACCGTGCGGTCGGGTTTGAGCAGGGCCAGGTAGCCGGGGGCGCTGCTGATAGCGAAGTCGGTGTGAAGCGGGCCCTCCGGGTCATCCCGGTCCTTGCCCGAGGCAAAGACAATCAGGTGGCTGTCGGGCCCCAACACGATATCGGGTATTTCCCAACCGCCTCCGCCGACCCTGTCGGTCAGCCGCCAGCCACGCAGGGCTATCGGCGAACCGGTGATGTTTCGCAGCTCAATCCAGTCAGACGAATCGCCGTCTTCATCCAGCAGCTCCCCGGAGTCCAGCGGATGCTTGCTGTTGTTGATGGCCATGAATTCGTTGATGACGACGGCGGGTCCTTCCTGCCGCCAGTTCGCGGCCATGAGCGAGTAGTCGGCCAGATCGACGCCGTCGCGGCCGTTGAGATCGCCCGGAACGATGGGCATGGAACCGGACTCCAGGAGCCAGTGGCCGGCCATAATCAAGACGTCCTTCATATCGACCCGGCAGTCCATGTTCAGATCCCCGGTCGGGCACATGGACTGGACAACCGCGATGTGGACGGTATCGGACGCTTCGGTATCGCCGTCCGTGGCGTACAGTCGCAGTGTGTAAGAACCGGCGACCGGCGGTAGTTGGACGGTTGGGTCTTCGATGTATGGGTTGGGTTCGAAGTTAACGTCCTGAGCCGATACGCCGGCCGGGGCGACCTCCAGAGACCACTGCATCACAAGTTGGTCGGGATGGTCTCCATAATATCGAACGCTTGCGTCAAGTCTGACCGTCGTGTTCGGTAGAATGGCAATCCGGTCGGGCCCGGCATCGACCTCGGGCGGCCAGCCACCAGCGGGGACTCCAAGCAACTCGACCTCAGCGACCTGCATACTGTTGGCGCCGCTGGGATTCCTGACGGCCGTGATAAGCAACTCGTAGTGTGTGTAGGCCGTGCCGTTGGTGAATTGGATGGGGGTGGCGTTCTTCGTCAGGCGGGGCCATGCCGTAGCCCCTTTGAAATCGGCAATCTCTCCACTGTGAATGAGCACATACGGGCCGTTGATGCTCGTGTTGGAGCCGGACAACTGGTAGGCGATGGGGTCGCGTTCGGGGGCGTCGTTGGCCGTGGTGAATGACAGGCCGCCGACAATGGTGCCGGGCTGAGACGGCGTAACGCGGAAGCCCGTCGGCTGCGTTTCGCCCTTGAAGTGGAGGTACTTGGTGGCGATGTTGTCATCAATGGCCAGCGGCGGTGCTTCATTGGGCGGCCAGTCTCCGTCGTTTGGTACGCCGATGACGGTATCGCCCGGGCTGGTCACGTCGACGGGCCCTGACATGTCGGCAAGGACGGCGCCGGCCGAAACCACAGCCCAAGAGCTTCGTGCGACACCGGCCGGGCAGACGGACGTATTCAGGGTCGCCGCCAGCAGGACAGCCAGTATCACAGTGGTACCTGCGGATGCTATGAGGTGGTAGCTCCAGCGATATTGCATGACGCCTCCATCGAAGTTACCCTCTCCGATGCGACAGACCCCTTTGACCCATGTGGGGTTTCTCGATGGAGACCCGAAAAGCCAAAGACCCAGCATCCTCACTGGTATTCCAAGTACGTTTGCATTAGTATACCAAATCGCATGGCACATTTCCAGCGTTTTTTCTCGTACAAACATGCGAAAGGAGGCACCCGATAATGGTGCGACAGATGCTGGTGGTTTCGGTGGTTGGACTGGCTGTCATGGGATGTGTGGAGACGGTCGATACGCCGGTGGCGGGACCGCGGGCAGCCGTGGTTGGACAGGAGGTTTACTTCAGCGGGGAATTGATCTATCCGTTGGATGGCAGGCCGACGCCGGAGTGCCATGCGTCTACGATTGTCGAGACGCCTTTGGCGGCGGATTCGTCATGCACGGGCAAGATGCCCGTGCCACGCGAGGGCGAGACGGCGTTGGCCCTGGTGGCGGCGTGGTTCGGGGGGACGCGGGAGGGCAACGCCGATGTGGGGATATGGCTGTCGCGGCATGAGGATGGGGTATGGTCGCGGCCGGTGCAGATTGCGACGGGTGTGGAATCGCCGAATACGCGCTACCCGTGCTGGAACCCGGTGCTGTTCAGGCCGCGATCCGGGCCTTTGATGCTGTTCTACAAGGTTGGGCCGAGCCCGAGCCGGTGGTGGGGGATGCTGACGACCAGCGAGGACGACGGGCGAACGTGGTCGAGGCCGAGGAGGCTGGGCTCCGGGCCGCTTGGGCACCTGATCGGGCCGGTCAAGAACAAGCCCATTGAGCTTGCGGATGGGTCGATTCTGTGCCCGTCGAGCAGCGAACACGATGGATGGCGGGTGCATTTTGAGATTACGGAGGACCTTGGGCGGACGTGGCGGACAATCGGCCCGATCAACGACGGCCGGGAGTTCGGGGCGATTCAGCCGAGCATTCTGAGGTATGCGGATGGGCGGATGCAGGTGCTCTGCCGCAGCCGCCAGGGGGTGATTGTCCAGAGCTGGTCGCAGGACGGCGGGGAGACCTGGGGCAAGATGACGGCGACGACACTGCCCAATCCCAACGCCGGGACCGACGCCGTTACGCTGCGGGACGGACGGCAGTTGCTGGTCTACAACCACACGGTCCGCGGCGGGCCTTTTCCATCCGGGCGGAACATGCTCAACGTGGCGATTTCCACGGACGGAGTGGGTTTCCGGCCGGTTGTGACGCTGGAACGCAGCGAGGGCGAGTTCTCTTACCCGGCCGTTATCCAGGATTCCGGCGGCCGGGTGCACATCACATACACCTACCGGCGTCAGTCCATTAAGCACGTTGTGCTGGACCCGGCCCGTATCCCGTGATCAGGCGGACCGGACGGCCGACCGAGACGTTGCGGGGGGCCGGGTCTTTCGGGTAGAATGGCCCATTGTGGCTTCCGGCAGCGACATGGCGGAAGACGACGGGGCGGCCCTCGGTCCACTTCGGGCGAACAGGTGCAACCGCATTAGAAGATGGTGTATGGCGACGGCAGATGATTGTCTCATCGTTTTTCGGTTTGACTGGAAGGGAGAGTGCGAATTCCTCAACCCCGGGTACGTCGGCCAGAGGCTTGGCAAGGACCAGCAGACGCTTCTCGAGGGCCTGCTCAACCACACCTGCCAGGCGATCCGGGGCTTCAGTCTTGATTTATACTATGCCGTCGTAGGCAAGAAGCTGCGGTTGCTGCTGGCGAGCAATCTCGGACAGGCGATCCAACTGGCGCCGCACGAGTTGCGGTTGGATCGGAGGCTGTTGGAGGGCGCATCGGGGGCCAAAAGCAGCAGGGCGGAGTATCTGATCGGCGTACTCGAAGGGGGGTTGTACCATGCGTGCAACGGCGACTACCACGTCTCTCAGGTGCGGCATCATAGTCTGCGGTTTTACGACGCACATCCATCGATCTGCGCCGCGACGATTGCGGAGCTGGAGTCGTTCAAGTCGGACCCGCAGGCGGCCGGGTGGCTGGAGGTGCTGGTCAACAAGGACCGGATACTGCTGCTGGAGAGGTTCTGGGAGTGGATGGCGCGGCAGGGCCTTAGCCCAGAAGTCCTGAAGATTGGGGCGGATCTTGACGGCAAGAAGCTCGGGGCGTTGAAGGACTACATCCGCCGGCAGACTGGGCCTTTTGTCCAGGCACAGGGGCCGTCATCGCAGGCGACGCCCAAGACATTCGCGGGTTTTGAGGGCCTGACGGATTCCGGGGGGGCGCCGGTGCTGGTGTATTCGGTTGGCAGGCGAACGGTCAAGGCGGTCCGGGTGCGGCCGTCGGATCGTCCGGATGCGATGGCCGCGGCGGCGACCTCGACGACGATCGAATCCGGGGGGGTCTGCACCGACATCTTCCATGACCACGGGCCGTATATCGGACCCTGGCTTGAGACGTTGAGGACGTACGCCAGAGACCGTTCGCTGATCACTCTGACGCGCAATCTCCTGTGCACCGATGTGCTGACGGTCTTGCAGAGCATCCGTGCGCTGCGAGAGAGGGTCTACCGAAAAGAGCACGCCCACGAGGCCATGCGACTGTTGTACGCCGCACTGTATTACTGGCGGCATCCGGACAAGGGGTTGTCGCGGTCGGTGTGCTATCAGGTGAGCCGGCTGCTGACGGATGTCCTGACCGAGCGGCCGGCGGTGTTTCCTCAGAGCCAGACCAACCGGTCCGTGTTCAAGGGGGATAAGGCCGTGGTTCGCGTGGCCGTGGACAGACCCTATCGGATCAAGGCGTCGAAGATTCGGGCGCGATTGCAGTGGTCCGTCCACGGGCACCGCAAACGGACGCTGCCCATGCGGCAGATCGAGGAGGACGGCGACGGCCGGGTGTATTTCGAGATCGAGCTGCCGGCGCGGCGGGGCTGGATTCACTACGCCGTGCAGGTCTCCAGGGACGACGGCAGACGCTGGGCGTATGAGGTGCTCGACAGCGAGGCGCAGGGTCTGCTGAAGTTCGTGGCCGATGAGCGCAATCAACGGGTGCTGAGTCTGTATGCCGATACGTTCAATCTCAATCTGGACGAGAGCTTCAGTCCGGTCCATGATGAGAATGGGGCGTGCGTCTACGGCTCATTCGATCAGTTGGCCGACCAGCTCGAGGCCATCAAGGCCGAGGGATACACGCGAATTTATCCCCTGGGCGCATTGGAGTTGGGCTGGGCGGGCGAGGCCGGTCCCGATCCATCGGTGTTTTCGATCTGGGACGGGCGAACCGTACGGCGCGACATGGGGGGGCTGGAGGGGTTGCTGCGACTGAAGAAGCGGGCCGATGAGCTGCACATGCGGGTGATATTGTGCGTGCTGTCGCACTTTTCAATAGCCAACACCGACTATCCGTACCGTTTGCCCGTGTACATTGCGAACGCCCAGGGCCATCTGGTGCGACGGGCCGGGTGGGATGGGGAGTGGGACGAGTGGCATGACAGCTTCATGGTCAATATGCGGGAGTTTGAGAATGTCCAGCACCTGGCGGGCATCTGCGAGGAACTGACCGCCCTCGGATTCGGGCTGCGGATCGATGTGGGGCACGGGTTTGACACGGTTTTTCCGACGTCACCGGGCCAGGCGCCGGCGGCACAGTTGTGCGGTGATGTGACATTGCCGGGGTTTGAGCCGAGCGACCTGCGCGGCACGGACGAGGCGAATGTGCCGATTCTGTATCTGTGCTACCGGGCGCAGAAGGCGAATCCTTCGGATTGTCTGTTCTACTGTGAGCAGTGGCACGGCAATGAATCGCGGATGATCAAGAGCGGGACCATACCGTACAATGCGCTGATCAAGAACCTCGAGAACATCCGCTCCGGCGAAGAGGTTGATCATGCGCTGGGCCTGAACGCCAATCTGGCGTATCTCCAGGAGCAGTACGCCCGATGCGGCGGCCAGACGCTGTCCCTGTTCAATAGCCATGATGAGGAATCGCCGGCCAGCAATTATCAGAACATGATCTGGCCGGCGGCGGCGTTTCTGGTATTCAGCAGCCAGGGGCCGCTGATGTATCACGTCAGCCGCCTGCCCGGAGACCCGACGGCGACCTTCCGCCGACGCTTCGAGCAGGCGTACCTGGAATGCTGGAAACACTGGGCGAACAACCGGTTCGGGCATCCGTGGCTCCAGGAGGAACAGGTCCGCGGCCAGTTGGTGGAGCGATACCCGCTTCTCAAGGGATTCGGCGCGTACCTGCGCGGCCTGTTTCAGATAGCGGATGAGAATCCGGCCCTGACTCGCGGGACCCTGGTCCCCATCGAGACGCACAACGGGCGGATCGCGGCGTTCTTGCGGGCCTACGGCAAGCATGTGGTTCTGTGTGTGTTCAATTTCCCCGCATCCTATCATGAGGGCCAGCAGGCGGTGGCGCGGGAGTTCAACTTCGCCCTCAAGGAAGCTGGGACCGGCCGGGACGCCAGCGACATCGATCCGAACGAGACCTATGAACTGAAAGAGCGGTACAATAATGTGGAGGGCCGGCAACGGCGGGGCAAGCGGGAATACTGGTCGGGCGAGGAACTGCTGACGCTGGGATTTGGAGGAGTCCTTTCGCCGGTGTCGTCGCATGTGTACGAGGTGATCTATCGGGATCACGCCGTTCACGAGGACCTCATCATGTGCGACTCCTTCGACCGTTATTTCCGATACGGCAAGGAGGATCGGGTTCGGCACGCCTTCGTGGCCAAGACGTTTGCGGATGCCTGCAGGCGAAAGCGCGACGGTTTCCTGCGGTTCAGCGGGCTGTATACGGTGATGGCCCAGTGGCTGCTGAAGCATCCGAGACTGGGAATCGCGGACCTGTCGATCATGCTGCGTGAAATCAGCGAGAGCGACGTCGCGATGCGCCACCGGATTATCGACTACCTCATGCGGGTCGCCGTCAACGAGAAGGGCCGCTTCGACGACGCCGTCAGCCGAAGTGCCGCAGATGTCCTTCGGTCCATCAACGTCGGGACCATCGTGTTGGTCTCTCCGGAGTCCAAGTTCAGCGGCAGCTCGGGCGGACTGGGGCTGTACACGACCGACATAGCGGATGTTCTCAGCGAGATGGGATTTCCCGTCATCATTGTCACGCCCTTGTACGAGTGCAACCGGCGGCAGATTCTGGAGCAGTACAGCCCACGGTACGAGGGGCACAGCGTGAGCATCCGGTTCCCCTGTTTCTACGATGACTCCCAGAGTTGCGGCATGGAGGCCGGCGACGACGTCATCAACCTGTATCGGACGCGGCTGGTCCGCCACAAACACGGCAAACGGGCCATCGTGAACGTGTTCTACCTTGAAAATGCGAAGTACTTCGACCAGCCGTACGGCGGGTACACGGCCGAAGACAAGATCCGGCGGGCCCGGATGCTGTCGCAGGGGGCGTTGGAGGCCCTGCGGACGTACAACATCTATCCGTCCGTGATACAGACCAACGAGTGGCCCAGTTGGCTGGTCGCGGCGTACCTGTACCGGTGGAAGATGTACCGCAACGAGGCCCACTTCGCCGGGACACAGGTGCTGAGCATGATGCACAACCCGCATCCGTCGTACTCCATCACGCTGGATGAGGCCAATCCGGCCCGGCGGGAGTATTACTGCCGGGTGCTGGGTTTCGATCCGCTGCGCGACCGGGACATGCTGTTCGACCGGGACAGCCCCAGCGGTTGCCGACTCAACCTGACGCACATGATGCTGACGGCTTCGCCGTTTATCGCCACGGTCAGCCGGGCTATGCAGGAGCGGATTCTGGCGGAGCCATGGGTCTTCGGGCACGGCCGGCTGTTCCGGGACAAGTATGAGAACGGGCGGTTCTTCGGACGGCGGAACGGTTTCAATATGGGGGCCCGGCAGCGTTTCTGGTTCTCCAGCAAGAAGAGCCTGCTGGAGACCTACGGACGCGGTGCGCAGAGACGGCTGTTCGCCAGGTACACGGCGATCAAAAAGACGGCCAAGATCAACCTGCAGAAGGATCCGTGTATTCGGATCGCGGCCGATGACGACCGGACCGACCATGTGATCTTCGGCATGTTGCACCGTATCTGCCCGCAGAAGGGCTTCGAGCTACTGGTGGATTGGAAGGTGTACGACGACGACGGCGGGCGGCAGGTGCGCTACGAACCCTGGAAGATGGACGGAGCCACGGTGCTGGAGCACTTTCTGCGGATCTGTCCCGCGGCCGAGTTTGTCATCTGCGGGCGCGTCGAGGACAGCATGGACGGGCGGAGATTTGATGCGCACCTTCGGAGAATCGCCGAGAGCCCGCCGTTCCGCGGTCGGTTGGGGTATTACCCGGAGGGCTCTCTGAGTCCCTCGCTGTATCGCAATCTGTACCTCGGGTGCCAGTTCTTCGTCATGCCTTCCGGCGGGCCGATCGGCGAGCCGTGCGGCATCAGCCAGCAGGAAGCCCATGCGGCGGGTACTCCCGTGGTGGCTCATCATCAGGATGGATTGATTCGAACGGTGTCGGATGTCGATTTCGGCGATACGCACTGCCCGGC
This sequence comes from Phycisphaerales bacterium, assembly GCA_011057845.1. Lineage (GTDB taxonomy): Bacteria > Planctomycetota > Phycisphaerae > Sedimentisphaerales > Anaerobacaceae > UBA2266. The sequence goes on from DSDB01000058.1 coordinate 10,974, forward strand.
CAACGGCGTCAAGTTCAGGGGATTCACCGGCGAGTCGCTGCTGGAGGCGCTGCTGGACGCGGTCGAGATTTACACCAAGGGACAGCGGCGGACCTACAAGGACGCGAGGGGCCGGCCGAAGCCGTTGAAGTACTCCAACTTGTCGTTCAACGCCTTCCGGACGGACCATCGCTGGCTGCGGATGCTGCATGATTACGCGGTGATGTACGCCTTCATCCAGAATACCCCGTTGCCGGAGCACCTCCGCGCGGTTCAACTGATTGCCAGGATCGCCTCCGATCCGGATGAGACGCCGGCTACCGTGATACTGCGGGAGGGCTTGACCGTGGCCGACGGGGTATCGGAACTGATCGGGGCCCTAAACTGCAAGATACCCTCGGTTCGGACAAGGGCGGCTGAGACCCTCAAGAAGCTGTGCAAGGCCCAGGATATGACCTACCGAGTGGATATTACGCGGCATCTTCGCCGGGTGCTCGACTCGGAGAATCCTGAGGTCCGGCGCGTGGTCGGGGCCTGTCTCGATCTGCTCAAGGTCAGTCCTTCGCTGCGCCGAGCGGACGAGACGGCCGGACAGCCGGTGTGACGAGATAACCTGTCGTGGCATGGGCATCCTACCCATGCGGCTGCGGCTCACACTGAATCCGCATGGCGGCGGATCTCCGTTGGATACACGGGCAGGATGCCCGTGCCACTTGCCCTACGCCGCGGCGCGGATTACGGCTCGTCGGCGAGCACCACGATGTCATGGATATCAACGCGAGGCACGGTCAACCGCACCAGACCATCGGCGAATTCAAACGGCAGCGATTGGCCGGCGGGCTCCAGGGTAATCGACGACGGCCTTGCCGGGCGGCGGATCGAGATCGCAAGCGGCCCTATCGGGGGTATGGTCTCGATCACCGGTTCGCTCTGGTGGGGGCCTGCCGTATTGACCAGGTGGATCAGCAGCTTGCCGTGATTGGCGGCAAGACTGACGTCGACGCCGTCCGACCCTTCGACCCGGACGATCGGATCGGGGAAGAGACGGTTTACCAGGTCATCGAGAAAACCTCGTATGGCCTGGTCCCGTGTGGCGGCGCAGGTCTGGCCCAGACTGAAGTAGACGGCCGCGACCCGGCCTTTACCCAGAGGCGCGATCGACGCGGCGGGCTGGGATACAGAGTCCGGATTGTTATCGGTATAGAGCCGGCCAACGGCCTGCGCCCTGGGGCCTGGTTTGACCGACTGGAGGGGGCCCTGGGTGGCGGCAAGAGATTCCTTGTGCGAGAGAAAGCGTGGCTGCGATTGCCGCGATCCGTCGAAAGTCACATCCAGCACATCCGCAAACATGGCCGCGGAGCCCGGCCCGATGAGCAACAGGCTGCCGCCGCCCTCGACGTAGGCCCGCAGATCGTCCCGGAAGGCTGGGTCGAGGTAGTCCCACTCAGGCACGATGATCAGGGGATACCGGTTCATGCGGCCGGCGAGGTGGTGTTCGCCGAGGACCTCCACGCAGCGGCGGCTCTCGACCAGGGCCTGCAAGACGCCGCTGACCCGCGAGAGGTCCCGCGAGAATAGGCCGTTGATCCGGCGATAGTGCCCGGCCGTCGAAAGCAGCAGGGCTATCTGCGGGACCATCTCGGCCCGGTGGCAGACGGCCTGGCGGGCTCGGCAGAACTTCGCCACCTCGGCCATGACCGGCACCCGCTCGTCGAAGACAGAACCATCCCGCTTCTGCTTAAAATAGGCCTGAAAGCCGCCGCCCAGGGCCAGCACCACGGCGGCTTCGCGCTGGAGTTGGACGGCCGTCTTGTCGTTGGTGCCCGTCCTGCCGGTTCGCCGGCTGAAACTCCAGGCCATCAGGTCCCAGGGTTTGCCCTGGCGGGCCAGGTATCGGGCGGACAGGCGGGCCGAGTTGACGCTGTCGTCGGGGGAGTAATCGCCGGAGAGAAAGTCCAGC
>DSDB01000305.1 GCA_011057845.1 Phycisphaerales bacterium
AGGCGGGTATACGACTTCGTTTCAGCAGCTGAAACTAAAACCGGAACGATTCACCGGAAAATAGATAGTGGCGTACTGTGATCGGCGTGCAGACACTACGGTACATGAGCATGAGTAACTCTAGGACTCTGCCGTTATTACGGCTTTGCTGGCAGCGAGCAAGCAGGGATATGCCTTGCTGAAACAAGAAATCTACTTTTCATCTACAAAATATGTCCCATTTATAGGAGCATCCGATGGCTGAACGGTCGAAATCACGAGCACATAGAAACCCCTTGAAAGTATTGTACTCGCGACTGATTGCGCGTGAATTCCTGAAATGCTATTACCATTCGCGCCCAAAGATATGGAACAACACCTACTGGATGGGCGTACCGGTGGGGAAGTGTCCTTTTGATCTATGGATATATCAGGAAATACTGTACGAGACGCAGCCGGACATCATCATTGAGAGTGGCACAGGTCTGGGAGGATCCACGTTGTACCTCGCTTCCTGTTGCGACGTCATTGGCAAAGGGAGTATCATAACAATCGACATAGATAATCGCCTAAATTGTCCCAAGCACAAGCGGATACGCCAGATTGTGGGTTCCTCTGTATCGCCCCGGATACTTGATGAGGTCAAGAGAGACATAAGTAGTGACGATGCAGTCCTCGTGTCACTAGGCTCGGACCATTCGAAAGAGCATGTCTTAAGCGAAATGCGAGCATACGGGGCAATGGTCACATCCGGCAGCTATATGATCGTAGAAGACGGTATTGCGGGCGGGCACCCGGTGAAGAAGAATCATTATCCAGGTCCGATGGAAGCGATAGAGGAGTATCTAGCGGAGGACCCCACCTTCACAATTGACATGAAACGCGAGAAATTCATGATGACGTTCAACCCCAAAGGGTATCTTCGCGAGGCTTGACCCGCCCGGCTCAGAGGGTGTTCCTAAACAGGACATATCTTTGTTCGTATGTGGAGATTAGACGGTGCTTCGAAAACTCAAGAACAAGTTGGTGCGGTTTGCCGGTAAGACGATAGCCGCCTACCACGATCGGCCCCTGCCGCCCGCCACACAGCGTGAGCAGCAACTCGTCGAGCAATTGCGTGCAGACTATGCCGCTCTAGATCTATCCGACCCTGCTGATGTGCGCGAATCACATGCCGAATGGCTTGAGAACTGTCGCCGTGTCAAAGAACTCGCGTTTCGCGATGACCCGCGGAGCTTTCTTCGCTGGCATGTCATCTCTGGCGCCATGTTTCCTAAGAACGCCTCATACGTCGATGTGGAATACAAGCACCTGCGATCCCTGCCGGACTGGGCTGGCCGCTGGCTCCCCGCCGTCCGCGAGAATTATGTCGGCCATCCCCTGCCCTACCACCGCTGTCCCCAAAGCAGCCCCAATCTGATTCATCATGCCTACCACGTCGCTCGATACGAGCAGGCAACCCGCTCATCCGTCTGCGACCTCGATTTCGTCGTCGAGTTCGGGGGCGGCTACGGCAGCCTATGCCGGTTGTTTCAGAATCTCGGCTTCTCGGGAAGATACGTCATCTTCGATCTGCCTGTCTTCACTACACTACAACGTTTCTACCTGCAATCCATCGGCTTGGACGTCTGTTCCATCGAGTCCCTCACCGCGTCGGCCGATGGTATCGCATGTGTCAGCAACCTGAAGGAACTCGCAAGCATCTGTTCGACTCGTCCGTCGTCCGGCGGGTCTCTGTTCATCGCACTCTGGTCCCTCAGCGAATCCCCCCTCCACACCCGCGACGAGATACTGCCCCTGGTGGAACCATTCGGAGCATGGATGATCGGCTACCAAAGCAGGTTCCATGAAGTCGACAACCTCGCCTTCTTCGAGGGCTTCAAAACCGCGAACCCACACATCCGCTGGATCGAGCAGCCCATCGAGCAGATGCCCGGCAACCGCTACCTTTTCGGCCTTGCGGATCCGACCTGATGCGGAGTCTCCACCCCGTTCTTCCGGTCCGTTTCAGCATGGCGCGGATTCTCCGGGTCTCCCTGCCGACCAGTCCGGCGTCCGCTCGTAGCCAAGGTCGATGATAACGCCGTCCAGACACGCCTTAACGCGGCGCTCGATGGCCGGCGTGAAGCACTCCTTCCAGGCCCCCGACACCCCGAAGTTGGAAATGTGGTGCCCATGGATCAGGGAATCGGCGCACCAGGTCTGGAAACCACTCAGCTTCTGCGAACGGGCGATGTTGCTCTCCAAAGAAGTGTCCGCAAGAATCTGCGCCCGCCTTTCCCTCGTGAGCGGGAGCAGGAAGTTGTCGGCGATCATATCGATCAGGACGCCGCGGTTTTCCGAGAAGTAAGTCTCGTACCTCATAAAAAAGACCTTGGCCATCTCGGCGCTCCTGTAGAGCGCGGCGACGTAGTCGTTATGGAGAAAATCATCGAGGGCGCGCCCCAGTGCCGCTTCGGGCCCCTCCGACTGCCACATCTCGCGGTGCACCCGTCTTGCATTTGACACGATGATATCGCGCGGATCTCGGTAGCAGAATATCGTGAAGTCGCGCCGGCGGGCTCTCGGCAGACTGTGGCTCTTTACGGCCTCAAGTCCGAGGGCCTTTGCGATCTGATAGACACAGGTCGATCCGGACGCATCCCAACCCGTAATGACAACGCGCGATCGCACTCTCCGCCGGGCACAAGCCGCAACCCCGTGGACCGCCGGCTGATGCTCCTCAGCGTGCTCACCACAGATGACCCTAACCGCATGTCCGACTCCTTCTCATTCGCCGACGCCAAGTCTATCCGATGTCTCTCCGGTGCGCCGCCTGGCGGATTTCCTTATTGATCCTCATGCTGCACCAATTCCTGCCGCACATCGAGCAGTAATCGGCGCCGCTGAGATCATCATCGCCGCCCTCGCATGCCTGGCGGTGCATCCGCTCGGCCGTCTTGGGATCCAGCGCCTCTGCCAGATGCCGCTCCCAGTCGAGGTTCGCACGCGCGATGCTCAAACGTCGATCCCGATCCGCCGCCCCCGGCAGCCCTCGGGCAACATCTCCCGCATGTGCGGCGATCTTGGAAGCGACCACCCCAATCCGCACGTCGTCCGCATCCGGCAACCCCAGATGCTCCCGCGGCGTCACATAGCACAGGAACGACGCCCCATAGAACGCCGCCGCCGTCCCACCGATCGCCGACGTAATATGGTCGTACCCCGCTCCGATGTCCGTCACCAGCGGCCCGAGCACATAGAACGGCGCCCCCTTGCAGACCTCGCGCTGAATCTCCATGTTGTACTGAATCTGGTCGAACGGCACGTGTCCCGGCCCTTCCACGATCACCTGGCAGCCGTTGTCCCAGGCCCGCTGCGCCAGTTCGCCCAGCGTCCGTAACTCCGCCAACTGGGCCTCATCCGTCGCGTCCGCAATCGCCCCCGGCCGCAGCCCATCGCCCAGCGAGAAGCACACATCGTACTGCCGCATAATCGCGCACAGATCGTCAAACAGCTCATAGAACGGGTTCTGCCGTCCGTGGTGCAGCATCCACTTGGCCAGCAGCGCCCCGCCGCGGCTGACGACCCCCGCCACCCGCCCTTCCAACAGAGGCAGGTGCTCCCGCAGCACCCCCGCGTGAATCGTGAAAAAATCCACCCCCTGCCGCGCCTGCTTGGCCACCGTCTCCAGAATCAACTCGTGCGTGATCTCTTCGACAGTCCGCCCCTCAATCACCTGATACACCGGCACCGTCCCGAACGGAACCGGACACCTTGCCAACAGCTCCCGCCGCACATCATCCAGCCCCTCCCCCGTACTCAAATCCATCACGGCGTCCGCCCCGACCTCCAGGGCCGCGGTGAGCTTGTCAATCTCCGCGTCAAGCGTCGAACGCACGCTGCTGGTCCCGATATTGGCGTTGACCTTCGTCGTCAGGACCCGCCCGATGCCCGCCGGACGCAGCCCACCCTGTAGATGCAGCCGGTTCGCGGGAATCGCCACCCGCCCGGCCGCCACCTCCTCCCGCAGCAAATCCGCATCGACCCCCTCCACCTGGGCCACATAACGTGTTTCATCCGTAACGCGCCCGCTGCGAGCGGCCTGCAACTGTGTCATCATCAAATCCATACCCCGCAAATAACCGCAAACTCCTGCGTTGTCATGCTGAACCCCACGGCTTGTCATGCTTCGCCTTCGCTGCGCTGCGGCTCAGAATGACAGTTATCGTCTTGAGACGGTTGCTCAGTCCTGTATAAAAATGTGCACGCCCTTCTTGTTCGATACGACAATATCCAGCCTGCCGTCCCCATTCATATCCACCACTTCAAACTGCGTGCCGACCCCCGAATCATCGTCGAAGACATGCGGTATGAACTCCACCTTGCCCTTTTGGGGCCGCCGCAACTCGATCCAGTACATCATCGCCGGGTCCTTGCCGCCGGGGTCGTTGCCGTTGTGCGCGTAGTGCCGCTTGCCCGTTACCAGGTCCATGATCCCATCGCCGTTCATATCCACCAAACGAATCGCGTGAGGCTGGCTGTACTCCTTGAATATCTCGTGCTGCACCCACTCGGCGCCTGCCACCTGCTCAAACCACCATATCCCGTAATTGTGAGCACTGCTCGTAATAACGTCGTTATCCCCATCCCCATCCACGTCATAAACCAGCATATCAGCACAGGCAGGTCCCAGTTTCGCGGGGTGGAACTGCCAATTCTCCTGCGTCCGATCCCGCGGCGCCTTCCACCAGCCCTCGGTGGTCAGCACATCGTTGCGTCCATCCCCATCGACATCCCCAACCCCCAGCCCGTGGCTGAACTGCTGCGTGCCCGGCGCATCGGGCCCGGCCGCGATCTTGTGCATATTCCACGGCTTCGTCGGGTCCTCCGGGATGCTGAACCACGCCATAATCCCCGCCGGCCGCACCCCGAACACCAATACCGGCCTTCCGTCGCCAAGCAGGTCCAGGAACACCGGCGTCTCATTGCACGCGCTATCGACGACCTTGTGCTCCTTCCAGTGCCCCGGCTGGTTCCGCGGGTTCTCATACCAAAGGCACGGCCCGCCCGGCATCCCGATCACGATCGAATCGACCCACCCATCGCCGTTGACATCCTGCGCGAAATTGGCGAAGCAATTGCTGTAACCCGTGTTGCCGTCATACGTTCCGACCGGCCGCACCTCGTGCATCGTCCAGTCCGGCGCCGCGTACCAGACATCGCCCGCCAGCACATCCAGCTTGCCATCGCGGTTCACATCCCCCACCGCCACCCCCTCGGCCCGGAACACTCGATCCAGCACCACTTTCCTGAAACTAACCTCCCGCCCGGACGCCCCGCCAACACCGGCGAGCGCCAACAACACCACTGTTACAGTCCTGACCATGTTTGCATATCTCCATGAAGAAAAATGGCATGACCCAAACAAGACCGCCGCATTATACCACCCCCGGCCCCTTTTGAAAACCACCGCCTCACCGGTAGGGGCAACCCGTGGCTCGTGGCTTGTGGTTACCCACCCACTCGTAGGGGCAGCCCCCCGTGGCTGCCCACGGAACGCGGCTACCGTCGCCTCATGGCCGCCCACCCCCCTCCCGCCGCTTGTCATGCTGAGCGAAGCGAAGCATCTGGGCCCCGGCGTAGAAACCCGTATCACACATGCCACAGACCGAAGACAGTCCGGCCCTTTTTTCAACCTCGGCCGCGAATCCCCGAACTCGTCGAGACCTTCGCCCGCAACATTGACCCCTATCGTTCCGCCGAATAAAACGAGGCCCAGGTCTGCCGCGAATGCATCGACCCGTTCTCCATCGAACTCCCTTTACAATCGCCAACGGCCTTCTTATCATCTATTCGGCTTGAAGAAACAAGTGCATCGGAGGGCCCGTAATGGCCTTTACTCGTACGTGTGAAGCAGATATGGATCTACAGGACTATCTGCGTGGTAAGTCCCGCAGCCCCTTGTTCATCTGTGGCGACTCTCTGGAGGTACTGCGCAGTTTCCCGTCCAATTCCGTTGACTGCTGCATGACAAGCCCGCCGTATTGGGGGCACCGCCAATATGCCGCGGCGGGAATCGGCTTGGAACGCACGCACACGGAATATGTCAGCCGCATGGCGGCCGTGTGCGAAGAAGTCAAACGAGTTTTGAAGAACACCGGCTCCTTATGGCTCAATATCGGCGACACTTACGAGGGCAAGCGGCTACTTGGAATCCCTTGGAGAGTCGCCTTAAGATTGACCGACCAGCAGGGTTGGCTCATTCGCAATGATGTGATCTGGAATAAGATCAAAGGTGCTCCTGATAACGCCGGCGACAAATTGCGGAATGTCCACGAACATGTCTTCCACTTTGTGAGACAGAGGTCCTACTTCTACGACGCGGACGCCATCCGATCCACTCCTCGCCAAAGCAAAGTGCTGAACGGCGCCGTCGTCTCGGCCACCGGCGTCAGCGGCGTGCGATACAGACGACAGATCGAACTGTCGACCGAATTGTCTCCGCAAGAAAAACAGAACGCTTTTGCGGCGCTGGATGCCATTCTTCAAGAGATTGTGGAGAACAGGCTTGCGGACTTCCGCATGATTATCCGCGGCCGGCAACGCGCCACGCATTCTGACTCCGAACGTGTTTCAGGAAGGGCCAGGGAATTACGCGAAAAGGGTTTTTATTTTCTCCGGTATCATCCAAACGGCAGCAAACCCTCCGATGTCTGGGATATCCTGCCCGAAGACACGCAGAATCGCCGGTCCCACTTTGCCCCTTATCCCGCCGATTTGTGCAAAATCCCCATAGCCGCCACCTGTCCGCAAGACGGTGTCGTTCTTGACCCGTTCTGCGGGACCGGCACGACAAACCTGGTGGCGTTTGAGCACGGCAGAAAATCCATCGGGATCGATGTGGCGGAAGAATACATCGGCATAGCCAAAGAGCGTTGCCATTTGCTGCTGTGACGCGGAAAGACGAGGTGGTATGACAAGCGCCCAGGAGAGCAGAGTCCTCGAATTGTTTGGCAATTCAACGCGCGCGGATCATGATTGGTTGCACGTTGTCCGGCGACAATGGTGCCCGTTCGCAAATACGCGATGCTTCAAGGTCCGCAAGAGCGATCCGGCCGTGTCAATTGGCACCTGCTCAGTCTGTTACGGCCGGGATCGCCGGAACATTGTCATCTGCCCAAACAGGCTCTTGGAAAGGCGGCAGGTTTTCACAGACTGCCTGCACCTTCTCACCCAGCATGACCCCGGCAACGAACTTCACATTGTCCCGGAAGTGTCGATTCCCGGTGGCAATGTCGATTATTTTGTCGCATCGGTGAAGAAGAGCAAAGTGAAGGATTTTGTGGCGGTCGAGTTTCAGACCCTTGATACCACAGGAACGGTCTGGCCTGAGCGCCAGCGATTGCTGAAGACTCTCGGACTCAGGGTTCCTCGCAAAGACATCGAATCGGGCAAGCCGTTCGGCATGAACTGGAAAATGACGGCAAAAACCATCCTCGTGCAGTTGCATCACAAGGTCGATACGCTTGAGCATATCGGCAAGCACTTGGTGCTTGTCCTACAGGACTGTCTGCTTGGGTACCTGCATGACCAGTTCAACTTCGCCCATGTCAAAGGCGTGCGTCTCGGCGATGTAATGCACCTCCATTCATACAAGTTGGACGAAGCCGAGAGCAGCGGCCTCGAAATACATCTCGACTCACGTGTGAGCACCGATGCTGCGGGGATAGCCAAGTGCCTGGGAATCCAGGCAAATACAAGAGTTGAGTTGGATGCTATCATTAACGAGTTGGAAAGAAGACTGTCAGCCAAGACATTGCTAACAATAGCCACCCCCATAGTGTCGGCTGGCGAGATGCCGAGCGAGTAGCCTCCTTGTCCACACCATGCTCGACCTCCACAAATCCGTCCAGAAGGTGAAGGACACGGGCGGAGCAATGACCATTACCATTCTCTCCGAGGTTCTCCTTGCCCTCACCCCAAAGAACTCTGGCGATCCCGTGATGCTGGCACATCCCCGTGCTTCAATTGCGCATCCGAGATCGCAAGTCCCTCCCGCCGCTGGCAGCCCACAAAGCGAAAACGCCTCCCAACGCGGCCACAGGCCGCGCCCCATCCAGCATCCGGCATCAAGGTTCAGCCAATCCGGTTCGGGCGATGCCCACAGCCGCCGGTCAGGAGCCTGCATCCATCCGCCGTCACCAGCACATCGTCCTCAATGCGAATCCCCATCCGCCCCGGCACGTACACCCCCGGCTCGACCGTAACCACATCCCCGGCCCGCAGCACCTCGTCCGTCCCGGGCTTTATGAACGGCGTCTCGTGGATCTCCAGCCCGATTCCATGCCCCGTACCGTGGCCATAGACGGGCAGGCCGCTGTCGGCGATCACCCGCCGGGCCGCGGCATCCACCTGCTCGACTCGAACGCCATCGGCAATAGCCGCCATCGCCGCCGCCTGTGCCCGCTCAACCACGTCAAACGCCCTGGCCCATTCCCGCGAGGCCTTACCCACGGCGAAGCACCGCGTCATATCGCTGCAATAGCCGTTGAGCCGGGCCCCGAAATCGATCAGAATCGTGTCGTTCGCCCGCAGCTTTCGCCGGCCCGGCCGATGGTGCGGCCGCGACCCGTTCGCCCCGAACGCCACAATCGTCTCGAAGCTCGTCGTCGCCCCCCGCCGCCGCATCTCCAGGTCCAGTAATCCCGCCAGCTCCCCCTCCGTCATGCCCGTGCGGACCTTCGCCAGCGTCTGGGCCAGCGCATCGGCCGCCAGCGCAGCCGATGCCCGGATCATGCCAATCTCAGAGCGGTCCTTGGTCCGCCGAATCTGCTCGACCAGCCCGCCTACCGCCCGTGGTCTGGCCCCGACGCATCGCCGGATCGCCGCAAAAGCCGCCACGCTCACCCCATCCTCAACCGCCGGCCTTGCGGCCGCCCCGCTGGCGAGCTTGCCAACCAACTCGGCCAGACTGCCCGTCCGCTCGACAATCGAGCAAACGGGGCACTCCTTGCCCGCCTGCTCGGTATATCGACTGTCGGTCAACAGGTAGCTCTTACGCCCCGTGATAAGCGCCCAACTGTCCGACCCGGCGAAGCCCGTCAGGTAGCTGACGTTCGCCTCGCTCGTCAGCACAAGCCGCCCGATACCCCGGGCCCGCATCGCCCGCCGAACCGCCTCCAGACGATGCGCAATGGTGTCTTTGCGGATTGCCATGCCACTGAGATAGCAGCAAACCGCCGCCGTATAAAGGTTTTTCCGCCGCGGCGGTTTGCTCGACCCGGCTTTGCTGCCTATACTTTCCGTAGAACGACACGGCTGGGGAGTCGGCCGACTGGATGCAAGCCACGCCGCCCCAATAGCCATCCGCAGGCCACAACGCAACCTGTTAAGCCCAACTTTTCCGGACGGGACGGCGACCCTCGCCGTCCCCTTTCTATGCGCGGCGGCGTTTGCCCGCCTTTAGCCTTTGACTTTCCCGTTATGCACTCCTACAATACCCGCCTGTCTTGAAAAAACGACGATTCGACGGATACTGAACTGTGCTATTACCTATCCGAACCAATGTCAGACCGTGGCGCACTCCTTACGCCAACTACGTCCTGATCGCCACCAACATCGGCATATTCATGGCCATCGCCTTCGTCACGATGGTCTTGCAGACCCTGCCGGACGCCGCCCAGCGGATCCACGCCTGGCAGCATCGCTGGATCGGCCCCTTGATGCTCGTTCCGGGCTATTGGCGTATCTGGCAGTTTCTCACCTACGCATTCCTCCACCAGGGACTGCTCCATATCCTCGGCAATATGTACTTCCTGTACCTATTCGGCAACAACGTCAATGATAAACTGGGCAATCTGGGCTACACCGTGTTCTACTTGGCCGGGGCCATCTTCAGCGGCCTGGGCCACGCCATGTTCAACTGGGGCTCCACCACGCCCACCCTCGGCGCCAGCGGCGCCGTCGCCGCCGTAACGGGCGCCTACCTCGTCCTGTTCCCGCAGACCCTCATCACTGTGCTCTATTGGTTCATCTTCATTGGGACGATTGAGGTGCCCGCCCTGTATTTCATCGCCCTCAAGATGATCGTCATAGACAACATACTGGTCCGCTACCATTTCGTCGCCTACGACGCCCACCTGTCCGGCTACGCCTTCGGCATCGTCGCGGTCCTCATTATGCTGGCGATAGGCCTCATCCAGGGCAGTAACTGGGACCTCTGGGCGATGATTCGTCGCTGGAACCGCCGCCGGCAGTACCGTGATGTCGTTTCGGCCGGCTATGACCCGTTTTCCGGGGCCCCGCCCGCCAAGCCCGTTGAGGCCCGACAGATCGACAACGAGGAACCGACCCATGAGGTCCTCCAGTTGCGTAAGGCCATCAGCAACCGGATTTACGAACGCAACCTCCCGGACGCGGCCGAGCTGTATCTGCAACTGATGATGATAGACCCCAACCAGGTCCTACCCCGCCAGAACCTGCTCGACATCGCCAACCAGCTCGCCGGCGACCGCCGCTCCGCCGAGGCCGCCGCCGCTTACGAGCAGTTCCTCAAGCACTACGGCCCCTATGAGCACGCCGAACAGGTCCGGCTCATGCTCGGAATCCTCTACGTGCGCTACCTCAACGAACCGCAGAAGGCCAAGCCTCACCTCCAGGCCGCCGCTGAGAACCTCTCCGACCCCGGCCAGTTGAAGCTCTGCACGGACCTTTTGGCCGCTGTCGGCTGACCGCCTGCACGTCCGTCATACCGCCCCCGAACCCACCCCGCCCGCCGGAGGCCGCCGCAAGACAGCACATCCTCCATAAGGTTTTGAAATGGCCGCTTGACATTTGTTCTCGCGGGTGCTAATTTGGGCAAAATTCACGGTCGGACCCGGAATTACAATTTCAATGACCCGTATTTAGGGAGATTAAGAAATGCGGTCATACATGATGTTGCTCACAAGTATCTGCCTCATGGCCGGCTTGGCTATCGCCCAGGAATCACCCATTACCATCCCCATTCCAACACCCGGCGCCGATACCTCCATCACCGGCGCCACCTATCCATACATCGCCGAGATCACCGGCAACGACGTCTACGTCCGTTCCGGACCCGGCACACAGCACTACCCCTGTGGTAAGTGCAATACCGGCGATAAGGTCAAGGTCGTCGGCGAGCAGCTCGGCTGGTCGCGGATCGTGCCGCCGGCCGGCAGCTTCTCCTGGGTCTCCATGCGTTACCTCTGTATGGATCTCAAGGATCGCACCCAGGCCACTGTCACCGGCGATCGCGTCCGCGTCTATGCGGGCTCCGAGTCCGTCGAGCCTCTCCATTCGCAGATCGAACAGATCCGGCTCACTCGCGGCGACAGGATCAAGCTCCTCGGCCAGGAAAAGGACGACTACTGCAAGATCGAACCGCCCGCCGGCGCCTATCTGTGGGTCTCTACAAAGTTCACGCGCCCCACGACCGGCAGCGGCCTGTCGTCCCCCATCCCCGTCATCACCGACGCAAACAGCGCCGCTCCTGACGCTAACAAGCCAGCCGTCGTGGTCACCCCCCCGGCCCCGTCAACCGAGACAAAGCAGCTTGAGGCCTACAAGCTCCTTGAGGCGAGAATTGACGCTGAGAAGGCCAAACCCGTCGAACAGCAGAATTATGCGAGTATCAAGAAAGGCCTGACGGCCATCGCCAACGACAAGGACGCCGGCAGGGCCGCCACTCGCGCCGGGTTCGCACTCGAGCAGATAGAGCGTTTCGAGCTGGCCGTCCGGGCCGCCAAGGAACTCGGCCAGCAGACCGAGGAACTGACCGAGATCCTCGACCGCATTGACTCGGCGAAGACCGCCCGGCTAGAGACCGTCAAGGACATGAGCCGCTTTGCCGCCATCGGCTACTTCGAGAAGTCTAATATCTACGGGCCCGAATCCTCCATGAAGCAATACCGCATCGTCGACGAAACCGGCAAGACCGTCTGTTACGCCATGGCCGTTGACGCCGCCGCCGGCCGCGACCTCTCGGCGCTGCTTAAGAAGAAGGTCGGCCTCGTGGGCAAGATCACCGCCAGCTCCACCACCGGTGGGGCCCTCATCAAGTTCACCGACATCGAAGAAATCAATCCATAGAGGCTTCCGTCGGTCCTCAAAAAGAACGCGGCCCCGGAATCGCAACCGATTTCGGGGCCGTTTTGTATTTCACGGTGCTCCGGCGGACGAACCGCCAGGGCCGTCTACTTCGCGAACTTCGTCCACTTCTCCTTGCTCCGGGTGCTCTCCAGCAGCGTCTGGATGAACAGCATCCCCCGCAGGCCGTCATCCACGCTCGGGAAGTCCAACATCAACTCATCCGGCTTCTCGCCCAGAATCGACGCCCGAACGGTATCGCTGAAGTTCACGTAATTGTTCGCAAAAGCCTCCAGGAAGGCCTCCGGATGGCCGGACGGCAGCCGGGTCCCGCGAGCGGCCGCAGCGCTTCGGGCCGCCACATACCCATTGCCCCGGCGCCATACCTGCATGGGCCCGTCGGCCGTCTTGACGTACAGATAGTTCGGATGCTCCTGGTGCCACTCCAGGCCCTTGGCGGTGCCATAGACCCAGATCGCCAGATTGTTCTCCTCGCCGATGGAGACCTGGCTGGCATGAAGGACACCCTTGGCCCCGTTGTTGAACTTCAACAGGCAGTTGCCGTCGTCGTCGAGTTTACGGCCGGGGACGAAGATCGTCAGGTCCGCGCAGATGTGCGTGATCTTCAGGCCGGTAATGTATTCCGTCAGGTTCTCGGCGTGCGTGCCGATGTCGCCCATGCAGCCGGCCCCGCCGCTCTGCTTCGGGTCCGTTCGCCACGCCGCCTGCATCTGCCCGGTGTCCTCCAG
>DSDB01000303.1 GCA_011057845.1 Phycisphaerales bacterium
GCTGTGGCTGCGCAAACGGATCGAGAAGTTCATCCGCAAGCACACCCGTCCGGGCGAGCACACGGCCGACGCCGAGCTGGAGCGCCGCGCCGAGCGGATGCTCCTGGCCACGACCGAACGCGATTTGGTGATCAGCCACTACCGGTCCGATGCCGTCAGCGACTACTACCTTGAACACGAACTTCAGCGTCCGCGTCCGAGCATCCGTCACCTGCTGGACGATCCCGGCGCCCGTCCCTATGTCGAGAACTACCTCGTCCTTGTGGTCCGCCAGGTCCTGCTCAACGAACTGGATGAGCAGATGCAGTCCCATTTTCGTTTCGAGATTGAACGCCTGTTGCCGTCCGAGCGATATTTCAAACGATCGATCAGCTTGCTGGCGGCCCTGCTGATCATCAACTCCAGCACCGCCAACGTCCGCCTGATCGTGGAGAAATGCCTGGCCACGATGCCGTACGAGAAACACGACCTGATCGACTACGTCAAGTATGCCATTGCGGCGGCCGACAGCCTTTTTGACCCGCGCGTCGCCCGCGCGGGCCTTGAACGGATCGCCTCGCATCTCCAGGGCGGTCTGATTCCCCTGGGCGCCGAAATTGAACTGAGCAATCTCGGCCGGGCGGCCGTCGAACCGGCACGATCGGCCTTCAAGGTCTTTGACCCGGTGTACAACGGGTTCAAGTACTTCGCCGACTTCTGCATGGATATCCTGTCTTGGAAGCTCGGCGGCTACATCGACGACCACAGCGGCGCGACGGATATGGCCCGCCGCAGCGGTTTCCTCGAGTTTGCGCCGGGTCGGTTGAGTATCGCCGGCGAACTCTCTCGCCCGGCCACCGCGGATCCCTGGGTCCTCAACCAGCTTGTTCACGAGATCACGAAGTTCTACGACGTGCGGCCGCACAGCCTGCACCTTTCGTTTCAGATGTTCAAACGGCAGGTGGGCAAGCAGGAGACCCTTCCCTTGTCTTTCGTCAAATGCCTGCTGGCCCTGGGCGGCGGACCGGAAGTCCGCTACGGCGGCCGGCTTTGGGTCTCGCGCATGGGCAACGATGAGATCAAGCAGTACGGCTACGGCGAAGAACTGGTCTTCGCCAGGACCAGCCGCCGCAAGTGGTTCCTCGGCAACGACGAATTCGCCGACCGTCCGCCTGTCCAGGCCATCGCCTCGGTCCACCAGTACAAATTCATCCGCCTCGAACGGCGAGCGAATTACGAGCCCCTGATTTTATGCCTCAAGGGCCTCCAGGTGGCGTTCAATCCCGGTGACTATGTCAGCGCCGAACAGCTTCGCGCCAGCAGCAGGTTGCGCAAGGAGTATAACGAACTCAAGGCCTGGGCCAACGACCCGACCCCTATTGCGCCTCAGACCATCTCCCGATTCATGAAAGTCGTCAAAGAGGGTCTTATGACCGAGCGTCATCGGCGGCCGGCCCATAAGCTGCACTACATCGAGTGGGCCCTCAGCGCCGCCGATATCCAGTTGCGGATGTTCAACCAGCGCGTGACAAACCCCGGCGTCGAACCATCGGTATGACGCGGGAGCCGTTCGCCGGCCGTCATGCCCCGGTCATCCGCCGATAGACCGCTTTCCGCTTCAGCCGTGCGACGGCCATCGCCACCACATCGGCATGGTCAAAGGCCATGTTCTCCGGGAGCCGGTCGATATCGAACCATCGCGCCTCGGCGGCGTCGTCGCCACCGGCGACGCGGGTGCGTCCCTGCGGAGCAATGCCCATGTAGACGGTGGTGATCTGTCGGCCCCGGGGATCGCGTCCGATGGTCCCGAACGTGTGCATCTGTTCGAGTGGGACGCCGGTCAGTCCCGTCTCCTCAGCCAGTTCCCTCGCGGCGGCATCGGCCAGCTCCTCATCGATCTCCACGAACCCGCCCGGCACGGCCCAGTAACCTTTATACGGCTCCTTGCCCCGGCGCACCAGCAGCACTCGCGCCCTGCCGCGGGAGAAGCTGAACACGAGGGCGTCGGCCGTCACCATCGGCCTCGGCCACGCATACACATACCGTCCCTTTTTCGCCACGTCGTACACTCCAGGATCATCGCCTGACGGCTCATTTGTCGGTCGTCACGGGCGATTCTACCGGGAACGCGACGTCTTGCCAGCGCTATTTTCTCGGATGCCCGGCCGCCAAACGACTACGCCAAGGCAGCTTCCTGCAAGGGTCTGACTTGCCCGCGGCGGCGAATCGTCGTACAATCACCGCACCGTGCCGCAGACGTATAAGAACATCCTGATTATCAAACCCAGCGCCCTGGGCGACCTGATTCAGGTGCTGCCGGTGCTGCATAGTCTTCGGGAAGGCTGTCCGCACGCCCGCATAAGCTGGTTCGTCCGCAGGGAGTTTGCTGCGTTGATTGAGGGCCACCCCGACCTGGATGAGGTTATCCTGTTCGACCGGCGGTATCTGGGCAAGGCGTGGTGGAACCCACGGGCCTTCGCCGCATTGGTCGGGCTCATCGACAGGCTGTGTCGCGGCCGATTCGATCTGGTGCTCGATTTCCAGGGGCTCTTCCGCACCTCCGCATTTGGGTGGTTGTCCGGCTGCCCGGTGCGAATCGGCATGGCCGGCACAAGAGAGCTGTCCAGGGGGTTCTACACGCATCGAATCGCGCAGAAGCCTGAGAGTATCCACCTGGTGGACTACTACCTCGACATGCTCGCCGCCGCCGGAATTGAGGCCGCCGAGCCTCGATTCGACCTTCCTTGCGACGCCGATGCCGAGGACGCGGTGCGGCGGCTCCTGGCCGAGCACGGTGTGCAGGCGTATCGCTACGCCGTTCTGGTTCCGGGATCCGCGCACGCCGACAAATGCTGGCCCGTCGAACGATTTGCGGAACTGGCGGATCGTATCGCTGAGCGATTCGGCCTGTCGATCATCGCCACCGGAACCGCCGGTGAGGCCCCGACAGTCCAGGAACTGGCCCAGCGGGCCAGGGGCGCGGTCGTGAACCTGGCGGGACGGACCTCGATTCGCCAACTTGTGGCTTTGATGCGAACCGCCGCCGCCGTCGTCAGTAACGACACAGGGCCCGGCCATATCGCCGCGGCGCTTCAGCGTCCGCTGGTGCTCATCTTCGGCCGATCCAATCCCGCCCGCGTCTTACCCTATGGACGCCCCCAATGTGCGGCCGCCATCGACCCGACCGGCAGAGGCTTCAAGGCCGACAACTTCGACCCCGCCTACGACATTCGCCATATCACCGTCGAGGATGTATTCGGCAGACTCCGTGCCCAACTGGGTTCGTCGGGACGGCGGGCCGGTGCTACAGAGGCAGATCCCGCCGTTGCCAGATGACCGCCCCCGCTATCGGCGGGAAACGTAATATCCGCAGCGCCCGTTATTGAGCCGTATCGCTTCGTCAGAGAGTCAACCTGATGCGGCCGCATAGGGGCCTCCGGCCGCGGCGACAATAGTCCCGTTCGTCAATCCGACACGTCAGGCGATTCAGCCTTCGCCTGTGAGGTCGCAGCCGAAGGGGTCTCCTGCTCGTACAGGCTGACCGCCTGCGCCAGGTCTTTGGAGAACCGCAACGCCGCCTCCTTCTGCAGGTGCGAGCCGTCGAAGCTCTCATACGCGTCGAGGTCCGTCTCAATCCACCGTCCCCCCGCTTCGGTAAACGCGGCGGCAAATGCCTCCGGGTCAAAGCCGCTCAACTCCAACTCCACCTGCACCATTTCCTTGCAACTCGGCATAATGAAGCCATAGACTCGGATACCCTGCCGGGTCCACCGCTGAACGTAGGCGGTGACTGTGTCGATGACCTCCTGCGAGACGCTCCGCTCGGCCAGGATTTTTCTGTAACGCTTGACTTCGTGCCGCACGAGCGGCGTCTTATGCACTGCCACCCAGCCGTCAGCGCGGTAATCCCGCGCCGTCTGCGTGGGCGCCTGGCTGGGGAACAGACCGTGAAACGCATCCCGTAGCGACATCGGCTGGAAGAAATACATGAGCCCCCCAAAGTGCGTAGCGACATAAATATCGCGGGGCGACATCTTCTTCAACTCCAAATAGTGGCCCATCGCGTCATCCGTACGGCCCGTCAGCGAATGGGGCGTAATCCCTATGAACACGGCTTTGCGCCGACTCTCCGGTATCAGTAGTTTTTCTGCTGCATCGAGATACTCGGCGCTGTACCTGTTCGCGACAAAAGCGAAATTGTAAATCTGCCGATAGGGCAACATCGGCCCCAGCCCCTGTGGCGCCACACCTATCAGAACCCGCGAGTCTCCCGTCAGCACCGCGTCGGCACAGCGTTCCCATGTGATCTTGCGGGCCCAGTATTCATCGGGGTACATCCCGACATCCTTATCGGGGCGCAACGAACCCATCACGAACATCAGTACAACCGCCAGCACCAGCGTGCCGAACGTCCTGTTGGCCCACCAGGGACCCGTCCGAGGCTGTGGGTTCGTAGTGTTCGATGGCATGGAGGTTATGGTCATGGATTAGAACTGGAAGTAAATGAACACATTGCTCGGTGCCCGGTTGAAGACGCAGATCACAATCAGCACCGCGATAAAAACGGAATCAAACGCCAGCTTGGGTCGGGAACGGGACGCGGTCCATTGGCCCTTGTCCAGCCCCAGATGGAAGAACAACTGGGAGCCGATGATAATCAGCAGGACATTGCGGGCGTTGTTGTCGATGAGGCGGTAGGCCAGGTCGAATTTGAGGTTCCCGAAATCGAACATCATCCGAAACACGTCCAAGGCCTGTCCAAACGTCTGCGCCCGGAAGAACACCCACGCCAGGACCGTCAGCACAAAGACCGCCAGCGTCGCCAGGTGCCGGCCGCCCGGCAAACGCATGAGCTTCTGTGGCCAGGCTGTGAAACGTTCAACCGTCAAATAGAACGAGTGGGCGATCGCCCAGAAGATGAAATGCCACGCCGCGCCGTGCCAGAGCCCTGAGATCAGCATCGTTATCCAGAGATTGACTTGGTTGCGCAGCAGCCCCTTGCGCGACCCGCCCAAGGGAATGTACACATAATCCCGAAACCATGTGGACAGCGAGATGTGCCACCGCTGCCAGAACTCCTGAAAGCTCGACGCAATGTACGGATTGCGAAAATTGACCGGGAACTCGTACCCCATCCACTTGCCAAGCCCCCTGGCGATGTCGCTATAACCGCTGAAGTCGCAGTATATCTGAAAGGCGAACATCACCATGACGATCCACCAGTAACCCGCCGAAGGCGACAGCTCCGGGGCGGCGAACGCGGCGTTGACCGTTCCGGCAAGCGTATCGGCCACCACGACCTTCTTGAAGAATCCGAAGACGATCAGGTTCAGCCCATCCCAACGCTCATCCGCCGAGACCTCGCTGACAGTCTCCAACTGGGGCAGCAGGTCCTTGGCGCGGACGATGGGCCCGGCCACAAGCTGGGGGAACAGCGACAGGTAGGCGAAGAAATGAAAGATGTTGTGCGTTGGCTGTAATAGTCCGCGATATACATCGATGGTGTAGCTCATCGACTGGAACGTGTAGAAGCTGATCCCCACCGGCAGGATCAGGCGGGTGGCCGGTATCTGGGCGTCAATCCCAAACGCCCCCAAGAGCCAGTTCAGGTTGCCGATGCCGAAATCGAGATACTTGAATATCGCCAGCGAGCCGACGTTCCCGCAGATGGACAACACCAGCCACAGCTTGCGGCGCGCCGCATACCGCTGCATCGCCAGACCCGCGAAGAAGTCGATCAGCCCGCTGCCGATGATCAGGAACAGAAACCGCCAGTCCCACCACCCGTAGAATATGAACGACGCCACCACCAGATACACCCACCGCGTGGTATGGCGCCGCTTAAGAACGGGCCAGCCGGCGAAGAACAGACCCGCGAATAGAATGAATATCAGTGAGTTGAACTGCATAGAACCGCCGAAGCGTCCGTGAGTCAGGTGTACCGTCCGATTTCAAAAGGCAGGAGTATACCAGCGGCTGGAGGCATCGACAAGCAATTTCCCCCTTCCTTGAACGCACACCATGCCTGTGCGGCATTTTCGTCGGGTGCTTGCAATTTCCCGAAATCCCGATACCATCCGGTTTTACGTCGATACCCGTGCATAACGGAGGTTCGCCGATGGGCATATTCACCAAGACCGCCGAGTTCCTCAAGGGCAAGCTCGGCAAGACCCGCAGCAAGATCAGTTCTTCCCTGGCCTCTGTGCTGAGTCTGGGCCGCAAGATCGACGACGATCTGCTCGATGAACTGGAGGAGACGCTCATTGGCGACGACATCGGCCTCCAGACCACGGACAAGCTGATGACCGAGCTGCGGACAGCCTATCGGGCCCGCAAGGTCCGCACCACCGACGAAATCCGCCCGTTCCTCAAGGAGCATATCAAGGCCTACTGGCCCCAACAGAACAGGCAACTGCACGCCGCCGAGACCGGCCCGACGGTCATCCTGGTCGCCGGCGTCAACGGGACCGGCAAGACGACCAGCATTGCGAAACTCGCCTATATCCTCAGCCGGGAGGGCCGCAACGTCATCGTCGCGGCGTGCGACACGTTTCGTGCCGCGGCCGTCGAGCAGTTGACCATCTGGGCCGAGCGTCTAGGTGTGCAGATTATCAAGCACCGCGGCGGCGGCGACCCCGCGGCCGTGGCGTTCGACGCCTGTCAGGCCGCCGTTGCCCGCGGCGCCGATTACCTCATCCTCGACACGGCCGGGCGGCTGCACACCGCCAAGGACCTGATGCTCCAACTGGTCAAAATACGCGATGTCGTCGCCCGCCAGTTGCCCGGCGCCCCCCATGAGGTCCTGCTGGTGCTGGACGCTACGACCGGCCAGAACGCCATTGCTCAGGCCAGGATATTCACTGAAGCCATCGACGTGACCGGCATTGTGTTGGCCAAACTCGACGGCACCGCTCGTGGCGGCATCGTCATTGCTATCAAAGACCAGCTCGACATCCCCGTCAAATTCGTCGGACTCGGCGAAAAGCCCGAAGACATCGCCGAATTCGATCCCGACAGATTCGTCGAGGCCCTTTTCGACTGACCGGCGCCGGCGGCCGTTCGCAAGGAGGATTCGTCATGACACAGTGGATGCTTGCTACGTGGCGGACGATTGGCATCACCCTGATAATCGCCGCACTAGCGGCCGGCTCCGAGGAATCCTGGAGCCCCAAACCCATCCCGCCATTGCAGGTCCTACCGATGCCCTACGATCAGGCGGCCTTTGTGCGGGACGGTGTCGAGATTGCCCGCTATCATTTCGGCGCAGGCCTGGGTCGCCCGTTCCTTTACCCAATCATGGGCCCGGCGGGCCGTTCTCTGACACGGATGGGCCACCCCTGGGACCCCGAATCCCACAGCCACCACAATTCCGTGTGGATTTCTCATCACGACGTTGAGGGTGTGAGCTTCTGGAACGACCGCGACGCCGGGCGGATTGTCCACAAGCGAATAGTCCGATACGAAGACGGCGGCCGGGCGTCCAAGATCGTCGCCGAGAACGACTGGGAGGCCCCGGATGGCAGGACGTTGTTGCGTGAAACCCGACATGTCGCGGTCGTCCTGCAGGAGGAAAGACAGTGGTTGCTGCTGATCGACCTGGAACTGCGGGCGGCCGACAAGGCCGTTACACTGGGCAAGACGCCCTTCGGCATGATCGGCGTCCGCATGGCCAAGACCATCGGCGTCCATGACGGCAACGGGCGGATTCGCAACAGCACCGGTGGCATCAATGAGGCCGAAGTGCTCTGGAAGCCCGCCAGGTGGGTCGACTACTCCGGGGCCATAGCCGATCAGACTGTCGAAGGCGTTACGCTCCTGGACCACCCCGACAACCCGAACCATCCCAGCGTCTTCCACGTGCGAAACGACGGCTGGATGGGGGCCTGCCTGACCTTCGACGGTCCGCTCGCCATCGAGCCGGATAAGCCGCTGCGTCTTCGCTACGGCCTGTGGGTCCATGCGGGAATGCCCACCGCCGACCGGATAGACCGGATTTGGGAGCAGTTTGCGACGCTGGATACCGAGGTGCTCGAACGCAGGTCGAACCGCTGATGGGCCCGATCAGTTGGAGGCCGAGACCGACTCGGGCTTGCTCGTGGATTGGCCGACCGACCGCACCGGGCCGCGGACCTCGCCCAGACGCGCGGGGGTCATCTGATACACCAGCAGCAGGTAGGCGCGTGTCCGGCGGAAGCTGTCGCCGGTTCGCTCTCTGCTGAAATACTTGGTGTTGAGCTTCTCAATCTTCTTGCGGTATTTCCAGGCCACCACCTTGTACAGCCAGGGATGCCGGTCCACAATCAGACGGGAACCCGCCTCAGCCACGGGTTTGACGACCTGCCGCATGATGTCGTCCATCAGGTCCATGTTCGGGGCTGTCTCGGCCGTGATGTCCATACTGCACATCAGGTCGAACGGCTGGTTGGCCATCACGTCGTGGAACTTCGCCAGCTTGTGCCCGCCGCTGCCGGCGCCCTTGCCGTTGACCTCCTTGCGGAAGTAATCGCAAATCAGGATATGCCCTTTTGGGTTAAGCAACTCCTCACATTTGGCCATCGCCTGGTTCATGTCCAGGTACTGGAAGCTCTCACAGAAGAGGATCAGGTCGTAGCGGCTTGTCGTTTGCAGGTCCTCGTAGCGGCACTGATAGATGTGGCAGGCGCCGCCCAGCAGCTCAGCGGCCTTTTGCGCCAGATGCGGACACGGCGAGACGCAATCGACCTCGAACCCGCGACCCACCAGCTCTTTGGCCACGTGGCCGCCGCCGCAGCCGACGTCGAGAATCGTCTTGACGCCGTTTGGAATCCGGTCGATGACGAAACGCGTATACAGCTCCTGCGCCTTTTTGACGTTGGCGACCGTGACCGGCAGATCCCCGGGCCAGTAGCCGTAATGCAGGTGATCCAGGTCCAGGAAGTATTTGCCGCAGGTAGAGCCGACCTCCAAGCCAATCTGGCGGGATAGTTCCTTGTTCGATGTGCTCAAATGACCATTCCTAACTCTGTTGCAAGCGCTTGGCGCCGAGGCGACCGCATTGCATGTTGACAGCTACCTGTTCAGATTTGTCGACCCAGGCGGCCCGTGCCGGCCATCATACCCGCGGGCGATTGCCCAGGTACTCCGTCTTCGGCAGCGGCCCGGCCAGCGGCCCGGCGTATTCTACGAACGCCTCGGTTACGTTGTTTCCTTCGGCGTTGATGAACTCGTCGGGCATGGACTTGGTTTTTTCGGCGACGTTCTGCAGTTCGGTGCGGAACAACTCCACGCCGTACCCGGCCCCATTGCCCAGCCGCTTCATCGCAACCGACCCATTGTCTATCTTCATCGCCAGGCGAACGGCTTCGCGTCCGCACCGGCGGGCCTCATCCGCATCCACCGCCGACTGCAAGCCGGGGAAACTACGCTGCAGATACCCAAAAGTATCGGCACGGACGCGCTTTATCTTGAGTTTTGACTTGATTTCAGCGGCCAGGAAGTCCGCCAGCGCGCCGGTCCCGGAGAGCTGGATGTTGCCGTGGGCGTCCACTTCACCGCTCTCGACGATTTTCTTGGCCCAGGTCGTCCCGTCGCCGTCGGCGATGCCCTCGCTGACGGCAATGACGCACCGCCCGAGCTTCTTGTACACGGCGTCCACTTCCGCCAGGAACTTGTCCATGGGAATAGGCCGTTCAGGAACGTAGATCAGGTGCGGCCCGTCGTCGTCGCGCTGCCTGCCCAGGGCCGCCGCGGCCGTCAGGAAGCCCGCATGCCGGCCCATGATGACATCAATCTTGACGCCGGGCAAGGTCCGATTGTCCAGGTCGTCGCCCATCAACGCCGAGGCCACGAATTTGGCGGCCGTGCCGTAGCCCGGGCAGTGGTCCGTTACGAGCAGGTCGTTGTCCACCGTCTTGGGGATATGGAACGCCCGCACGTCGTAGTTGGCCTTGTCGGCCATCGTGTTGACAATGTGGGCTGTGTTGGCCGAGTCGTTGCCGCCGATATAGAAGAAATACCGGATGTTGCGCTTCTTAAAGACCTCGATGATCCGGGCACAATACGCCTCGTCCGGCTTGTCGCGGCTGGTACCGATAGCCGAGGATGGAGAGGAGGCCACCAGCTCCAGGGTCTGACTCGATAGACCGCCCAGATCGACGAATTCCTCCTTTACAATGCCCGCCACGGCATGGACGGCCCCGTAGAGCTTCTGAATCTCGGGGTGTTTGGCGGCTTCTTCAATAACGCCGACCAGCGAAGCATTGATAACCGCGGTTGGCCCGCCGGACTGACCTACGACTGCATTTGCCTTGTACGCATCTGCCATTGTTGCGGATTCTCCATCAAAAGTTGCCACCAGGGTGAGAATACGAAGGTTATATTATAGCCTCTGCCTGGGTGCAAGCAAGGCCAAAAATCCGGCCCCTCCCTATCGCCCCTATCATGTGCCCGGCCGGACCCGCCTCAGCCCAGCGCTACCGACCGTTGACAATGCAGGAAATGGAGCCATCTGGCCACGACGGGCCGTCTCAGTATCCCCTCGGCCGCCTGGGCGTACAGGAGCAACTGCGTGCGATAGGCGGCGGCGCGGGCCTCGATGCCGCCGGGGCCGACCGTATCGGTCTTGAAATCGACCACCACCAGCCCTTCGGGTGTCTCAATGAGCATATCAATAATGCCCTGAACGATGATCCCGTCGCCGGTATGGCCGGCCCCAGCCGGTGTGGCCCTGGTCAGCTCGGCCCACAGCGACGGATTAAGGACGCAGGTGAAGGACCACTCCCGATGCACCCTGTTCGCCGGCTCAAGGGCCGACCGGCCGGTTGGACTCGTGAAGAAGGCGTGGATCGCCCCGATGTCGATCCGCTCGGCCACCGGGCGGGCGATAGCGGCCTCGCCGACTAACTTGTCAAGCGTTACGCCGATGGATTGGGGCGTTACCGGCGCTGACAGATCCAGCTTTGCTATGAGCAGGTGTGTTGCCGTGCCGAACAACCGGCTGGATGGGTGATGGTCCGCCGCCTCTATCAGGCATGTTGGGTGCCGCGACAGGGCCCCGGAGTAATCGAAACTCGCGAATTCGTCCGCCGCGTGTGTCAATTCGCTGACGGACTGCTTGGCGGGCAGCCGCGGCGCATCGGCGAAGCGGTAAGGCCGATAGAGCGATTTCTTCACGGCCTCCACTATCGCCATATCGCCTCGGATGTCCGTCCTGCCGCACCGGGCCGACGGAAAGACCCGGCCGAGGCCCTCGATGCGACTCGTCAGGGCCGCCAGGGCATCGGCATCATAGCGTCTGACGCTCACCAGCCGGTCCTCCCGAGCCTCGGCCTCCAGGCCGGTCGCAAACGCCTCGTGCATGACCCGCTGATCGCTGAGCCCGTAGACCAGCCATTCCAGGGCGTTCTTGCACGAGCGAAGCTGCCAGTCGGGGATACGCCCCCCTGCCGGCAGACCGTTGCACAGCGCCGCCGTGATGCCGGCGTTCTTCTGCGATGCCGTCAGCACCAGTCGCTCTCTGGCGCGTGTCGTGGCTACATAAAGGATACGCATCTCCTCGGCCAGGCCGCGGCGTCCGCGGCGTTCGGCGATCATCTGGTGCTCCGGCGAGGGGACCTTCAGGTTCGTCTGTTCGTCAATCACCCGCAGCCCCAAGCCCAGTCTTGCATCAGCCAGGCAATCGCCGCGGATGTCGCGGAGGTTAAACTCGGTCTCCAGTTCCGCCAGGAACACGACGGGGAACTCCAGCCCCTTGCTCTTATGAACGCTGAGAATACGAACGGCGTTGCCGGTGACCGCCTCCGGCTCGGCGGGGGCCCAATCGCCGCCCGACTCGCGGAGTTTCTCTATGAATTCCACAAATCGGCCCAGCGACGGCAGCGAGCCGGCCGCGACGAAGCCCTCGAACTGAATCGCCCGGTCGTGCAGCTTGAGCAGATTGGCCCGGCGGCCCTGACCGTTCGGCAGCGCCGTTACAAACGCAGGATACCGAGTCTGACGGTAGATGGACGCGATTAAATCCGCGATACTGCCCCGCCGCGCCTGCGTCCGCCACCGGTCCAGTTGCGCCAGATGCGCCGCCAGCTTCTCTGTCAATCCTGATTCCGGCCCCTTCTCCGCATAGAGCCGCACCGCATCGTAGAACTCCAACCGCCCTGCCGCCCCGACTCCGATCCCCGCCGCCTCCAGGCCAAACAGCCGCACACGCGCCAATTCGTCGTCTGCCACGCCGAACAACGGACTGCGCAACACGGCCGCCAGTTCGATATCCCGCCGGGGGTTATCCAGCACCTTCAGCAGGCTGATCATGTCCGTGATCTCGGTCGCCTCGAAGTACCCCGCCGCGGCGTCCGCCGCCACGGGCACCCCCGCCAACCGAAGCACCTCAACATACTCGTTGGCCTTGTTCGCAAGCGACCGCATAAGCACCACGATGTCGCGGTACTCGACATCCCGCAACCGCCCTTGCGCCCGGTCGAACACCTGAAACTCGGCCGAGCCGGATTCGGCACCGACCATCCGCCGGATACGTTCGGCGATCATCAGGGCCTGGCGTCGGCGGCCAGAGGCGGTATCCGTTGGGCCCGAATCGGCCGCCTCGTCGTCATCATGGCCGGCGGAGTCCTCCGCCGCGGCCGTCTCATCGAGCACGTGCAACTCCACGATGGGCTCGGATGGCTCCTGCGGTTCGCCTTTGTCTTCCGGGGGACTGAGAAACGCGCTGTGGCCATAGTCGATGCTCGACACGCCTTCGGTCATGGTCCGGTTGAACACGTGGTTCACGAAATCCAGAATCTCCCGTCGCGACCGGAAATTGGTGTTCAGATCCACCCGCAGGGCCGTCCCTTCGGCGTCGTGGACC
>DSDB01000119.1 GCA_011057845.1 Phycisphaerales bacterium
ATCAACCTGCGGTTCAAACCTTGCCGTTTGTGCACTCTTATTGATTCCCTGCTCAGTTCCCCGACAGATAATAGGGAAGCCTCGCAAGGTCCATGGCGATGTCGATGGTGATGACCTTAACCCTCTTCGGAACGGTGATGTAGCACGGAGAGAAGTTAAGGATGCCCTTGACGCCCGCGCGGACCACCGCCTCGGCGGTTTCCTGGGCGGCGTCGCGGGGCACGGCGATGGCGGCGATATGAATCTGGCGGCGATACAGGGTATGGAGGGCGGTGATGTCCTCAATCCGCACGTCCCCGATGTGCTTTCCAATCTTCTTTGGGGCGATGTCGAAGGCGGCGACGATCTCGAAGCCGTACCGCTTGAACCCCGGATAGGCCATCACGGCGGTGCCGAGGTTTCCGACGCCCACGAGGGCCACCTTATTGACGGTGCTCAGCCGCAGAATCTTCCTGATCTGTCGGATGAGGTTCTCCACGTCATAGCCGACGCCTCGTGTGCCGAAATCCCCGAAATAGGAGAAGTCTTTGCGTATCTGCCAGGGATTGACACCGAGCAGCGAAGCCAGGTCGTTGCTGGAGACCCCGGCGCGTCTCTGCTGCGACAGCGTGAGCAGGTCACGGAGATAGACAGGCAACCGCCGAATCGTCTCATCTGAGATTTTATGGTATCTCATCGGTGACGCCCATCCAAAAGCGGACACGTACTTGTGTACACATTCACAAGCCATCCCGATACTGAACGGCGTAACCGAGCCTGTCAAGAGAAATTGTCCGAACTTTGTGCATGTGAGCACAAGCAACAGTTGATAAGACCTTTTGGCAACGAGAGTTACGACGCGAAAAAATTTTTGAGCGATTCCCTGGCCGCTGTTGTCTTCGCGGGGTTCCGATGGCGTGGCCCGCTTTTTCGTGGACCGGGGGCAGTTCAACAAGACTGCACGCAGAGGCAAGGCGACGCCCTTACAGGTAAGCTCAGAATGTTTCATCGTCCAGCGATAGTTTACAGCACAGCACCCTCCTGCCGGAGCATCAGAGGAGGCGCCGGCGGGCAGGTTTTATCCGGGCATAGTGGTGGCGGGGGGTGGGAGAAATGCCGAGAATGTGTTAGAATTGCACAAAGACCATGGTTCATCCGCGCGACGGCCGGGCCTGCAAGCGGTCGCGCCCTGAGACATGGGTAGTTGCATTTTTGATGCTGTTACCCGCGACATACGCACCGACAAAGGACACAACGACATGGCCAAGGCGCGAAGGATCCCCTGTTTATCAGTTTTTCTTATGCTTTCATTAGCATTGACTGCTCCCGCGGCCGTCTATCCGGTTGGCGATCTGAATGAGGATCGTGTGGTGGATTTTCGGGATGTTGACGCATTTGCGGCGTGGTGGCTGGATGAGTCGTGCGTGACCGACCCGGGCTGTGAGGCGGACCTGAACGGGGCCGACGGGGTCGACGGCGTGGATTTCGCCATTCTGGCGGGGAACTGGCTGCAGCGGGGAATTACCGTCGTCATCAATGAGTTCATGGCGTCCAACGGCAGCAGCGAGCCGCTGGAGGACTGGGAGTTGCTCGACGAGGACGGGGCGTCGTCGGACTGGATTGAGTTGTTCAACCCAACGAACGTGACGATTGACATCGGTGGATGGTATCTGACGGACGACGCCGGCAACCCGCGGAAATGGGCGTTCCCGGCGGGCGTGATGCTGAGGCCGGGGGAGTTTCTGATTGTGTTTGCCTCGGGCAAGGATCGTGCGACGGCCGGGGCGGCGTTGCACACGAGTTTTCAGCTTGATGCGGACCAACCGGAGTACCTGGGTCTGATCGAGGCCGACGGAGTGACGGTGGCGCACGAGTACCGTCCGACGTACCCCAGGCAACTGGCCAACATTTCGTATGGGCTGGCCCAGTATGCGACGTCGCTGGCGGCGCCGGGCGGGACGGCGGCTTACCGCGTGCCCACGGCGGCGGATGCGGGCAAGGACTGGACGGCGCTGGATTTCGATGATGCCGCGTGGGCCAGGGGGCCTTCGGGCCTGGGCTTCGGCAATGCGACACCGGGATTCAGGGTGACGTTCTTCAAGGCCAACACGACCGTCGGCCATCTGAGCACGGCCGAGCAGGTGATCGCCAATCCGAGCCTGCAGAGCCAGAAGGTCACGGCCACGGCGCCGTATATCAACTACTACAACACGGGCGGGGCCGGCAACTACGCCAACGACATGGCGTTTCCCGGCACGGTCATCGGCAACGACGTCGAGGACTTTGTTATTCTGGCGACGGGGATGGTGCTGATTCCGGCGACGGGCAACTGGACGTTCGGCGTCAACAGCGACGACGGCTTCGGTCTGACATTGTCGCGCGGCAGCGACACGTTCAGCACCAGCTATCCCGATCCCCGCGGCTCGGGTGATACGCTGGCGACGTTCAACATCACCGAGGCGGGCGTGTATGATCTGCGGCTGGTGTTCTATGAGCGGGGAGGCGGCTCGTGCCTGGAGCTTTTCGCGGCCCAAGGCAGCTATTCGAGCTTCAACAGCGCGGCGTTTGACCTGGTGGGTCATACGCCCAACGGGGGGCTGGCCGTCAGCAGTTACGGCAACGACGTGGCCACCGACGTGCAGTCGGCCATGCAGAATATCAATGCGTCGCTGTGGACGCGGTTCACCTTCCAGGCCGACGAGGTCGATTTCTACGACTCGCTGTCGCTACGGATGCGCTATGAGGACGGCTTCGTGGCATGGCTTAACGGGGTCGAGGCGGCCAGGAGCAATTTCACCGGGGCGGCGGCGTGGAATTCGAAGGCAGCCTTTGACCGGGGCGGCGGCCTGACGAGGGTCGTCGAGACCTTCGACCTGACGAATCACCTGCCGCTGCTGCGGGAGGGGCGCAACGTCCTGGCGATCCAAGGGCTCAACGACTCGGCCGCCGACGGCAGCTTCCTGGTGCTGCCGGAGCTGGTCGCCGCGAGCAACCAGACGGTGGCGCAGTATCTGGCGAAGGCCACGCCGGGGTCGTTCAACACGTCCGGATCGGTCAATCGCGTGGGGGACACGACGTTCAGCCGCGATCGCGGATTTTACACCGAGCCGTTCTATGTCACGATATCGACCGAGACGGCGGGCGCGACGATCATGTACACGCGGGACGGCTCGGCCCCGTCGGAGACCCACGGCACCGAGTACACGGGTCCGATTCCGATCTTTCTGACGACGTGCCTGCGGGCGATGGCGTTCAAGCCGGGGTGGCTCAGCACCAACGTGGATACCCAGACGTACATCTTCCTCGATCAGGTGCTTCAGCAGCCGACCCGTCCGTTCGGCTTTCCGTCGTACTGGGGTTCGCAGGCGGCCGACTATGAGATGGACCCGGACGTGGTGAACAACCCGGCGTACAGCGGCGAGATCAGGGACGACCTGCTGGCGCTGCCGACGATGAGCATCGTCATGAAGACCGACGACATGTTCGGTTCGGGCGGCATCTACTCGAACTGGGGCAATTCGGGGGTCGCCTGGGAGCGGCCGTGTTCGGTGGAGTTGTTCCATCCGGACGGCAGCGAGGGATTCCAGGTGGATTGCGGCATACGCATCTACGGCGGCGTCGGCCGACGCGAGCAGAAGAAGACGTTCCGATTGCTGTTCAAACGCCAGTACGGGCCGACGAAGCTGCGTTACAACCTCTTCGACCGGCCGTCCGCCGTCGATGAATTCGACTGTATCATCCTCCGCGCCGGGTTCAACAACTCCTGGCACGGCGTCTACGACTGGTCCCCGCAATACCTCCGCGACGAATGGATCCGTGTCACGCAACTCGACATGGACCAGCCGGGCCTCCACGGGACCTTCGTCCACCTCTACGTCAACGGCCTCTACTGGGGCGTCTATAACCCGACCGAGCGCGCCAACGCCGACTTCGGCGCGAGCTACCTCGGCGGCGACAAAGCGGAATACGACGCCCTCAACTCCTACCCGCGGAACGTGGTGGATGGGACGGCCGATGCCTGGATCGCGGCGCAGACGATTGCCGCCGGCGGCGTCGCCGACCCGGCGGGCTACAATGCACTGGCGCAGTACGTGGACATCGAGAACCTCATCGACTACATGTGCCTGAACTTCTACGGCGGAAACCTGGACTGGGACGACCACAACTGGTACAGCGTCCGGCGCCGGCTGCCCGGCGAAGGCTGGAAGTTCATCTCCTGGGATTCCGAACGCACACTGGAGGACATTACCGGGCACAACCGCACCGGCGTCGGCCAGTATGACAAACCTTCGTATCTGTACAGCGCGCTGCGGGCGAACCCGGAGTTTCGGATGCAGTTCGCCGACCGGGCCAGGGTGCACTTCTTCCACGGCGGGGCCTTGACCGAGGAGAACACCCGCGCCCGCTATCAGGCGCTGGCGGACCTGATGTACGCGCCCATCGTCTGCGAGTCGGCACGGTGGGGCGACAACAAGAGCACGACGCCGCGGACGCGGAACGTCGAATGGGTTGCCGAGCGCAACCGCCTGCTGAACCAGTACTTCCCGCAGCGGACGCAGGTGGCGCTGGGCTTTCTCAGGGGCGCGGGGCTCTATCCCAGTGTCGATGCGCCGGAATTCCTCGTCGGCGGACGGCCCCAGCATGGCGGGCAGGTGTCGCCTGGACAGGGCATCACGATCGCGGCGCTGTTCGGGACGGTGTACTACACGCTCGACGGCAGCGATCCGCGGCTGCCGGGCGGGACGCCGAACCCGGCGGCCCAGGTCTTCGAGGGCGGCGGGACGCAGTTGACCTTTGTTCCGGAGAACGCCAACAAGCGGGCCCTGGTGCCCACCGGTCCGGTGAGCAACGACTGGCGGGGCTCGGCGGCCTTCGACGACTCGGCCTGGCTGGTGTGCTCGGGCAACCCGGGCGGCATCGGTTTTGAGCGAAGCACCGGCTACGAGCCTTATATCACGTTGAACGTCAACACGCAGATGCAGTCCAACAACTCGTGCCTCGTGCGAATCCCCTTCAGCGTCAGCGCCGAGGATGTTCAGAGGATATCGAGCCTGACGCTCAAGGCGCGGTATGACGATGGCTTCGTGGCGTATCTCAACGGGCAATTCATCGCGAGGCGAAACTTCGCGGGCGAGCCGCAGTGGAATTCCGGGGCCGACGGCCTGCACGACGACTCACTGGCCGTGAATTTCGAGAGCATCGATGTCTCGGAATACCTCAGCGCCCTGAAGGCGGGAAACAACATCCTGGCTATTCACGCACTGAACATCACGTCGGGCGGCAGCGACTTCCTTATCTCCGTGGAGCTGGCGGGGATCATTCCAAATGAGCAATCGTCGATCCACCTGGACCGCAGTGCGTGGATCAAGACGCGGGCGCGGGATGGCAGCATCTGGTCGGCGTTGACGCAGGCCGGATTCAGCGTCGGCCCGGTGGCGGACAGCCTGCGGATCACGGAATTAATGTACCACCCGGCCGAGACGGGCGACCCCGATGACCCGAACGCCGAGTACATCGAGTTGAAGAACATCGGCGGCCAGACGATCAACCTGAATCTCGTCCGCTTTACCAACGGGGTCGATTTCACCTTCCCGGACATGACGCTGGGGCCGAATCAGTACGTGCTGGTCGTCTGCGACACGGCCGTCTTCGAAGCCCGCTACGGAGCGGGTCTGCCGGTGGCCGGCCAGTACACGGGCCGCCTGGACAACGCGGGCGAGCGGATTGCGCTGGCCGATGCGTCGGGTAATGAGATTCACAACTTCCGGTATCGGGACGGCTGGTACGGCATCACCGACGGCAAGGGATTCAGCCTGACCATCCGCGACGCCGCCGATCCCGACCCGAACGCCTGGGGCCGCAAGGATGGCTGGCGGCCGAGCGCGACGCCCGGCGGCTCGCCCGGTTACGATGATACCGGGCAGATTCCCGACCCCGGGGCCATTGTGATCAACGAGGTGCTGGCCCATTCCCACGCGGGCGCGCCGGACTGGATCGAGCTGTACAACACCACCGGCCGGGCCGTCAACATCGGCGGCTGGTTCCTTTCCGACAACGATAGGGACGATGCGAGCCGGATGAAATACCGGATACCGGATGGGACGAGCATCGAGGCCTATGGCTTCCTGGTGTTCTTTGAGGACCTGCACTTCGGCAACGCGGCCAATCCCGATGCGAGAATCCCCTTCGCGCTGAGCGAAAACGGGGAAGTCGTAGTGTTGTCGTCGGCGGCCGGCGAGATCCTGACGGGGTATCGTGTTCGGGAGGACTTTGACGCCTCGCCGACGGGGGTGTCGTTCGGGCGCTACTACAAGGCCTCGACGGACACGTGGAACTTTGTGCTGATGAGTCGGAACACGCCGGGTTGGGAGAACGCCTATCCGCGGGTCGGGCCGGTGGTTATCAACGAACTCATGTACAACCCCGCGGGCGGCAACCAGGACCAGGAGTATATCGAGTTGCACAACATCACGGGCTCGCCGGTGACGCTGTTTGATGATGCGACTTCCACGCCGTGGAGGTTCACCGACGGCATACAACTGACGTTCCCGGTCGATCCTCCGCTGACGATCCCCGCCGGCGGTTACGCCCTCGTGGTCAAGAACGCGGCGGCCTTCGCGGCGAAATACGGCGCGGCCCCGGCGGGCGTGGCGGTGCTGGAATATGAAGATGGGAACCTGGACAACGGCGGCGAGAAGGTGGAGCTGTCGATGCCCGGCGACGTGGACAGCTACGGCAACCGCTGCTATATCCGGATCGACCGCGTGAACTACAGCGACGGCTCGCATCCGGTCGGCGGCGATCCGTGGCCGACGGGTCCCGACGGCAACGGGTCGTCTCTGTCGCGGATTCTACCGGCGGCCTACGGAAACGATGTGGCCAACTGGAAGGCCGCCGCGCCGAGTCCGGGTGCGGCGAATCCGTAGCCGCCGCATCAGCCATTAGAGACTATCGAGAGACATGAATACGACTTGTCCCGCCAACCCCGAACAAAGCGAAGGGGAAGCACCTGGGCCACAGCAGAGGCTCAACCTCCAGCTATCCGTGGGACATCCTCGGAATGACCTCCTGCAAAGTCTTTGGTTTACAGGAGGTTAGGACAATGGAGCCGATGGGATTCGAACCCACGACCTCTTGCATGCCATGCACCCACATCAAAATGCTGTATTTACGCAAATCATTGGTTTTGAAGTACTTACGAAAGCCACCGATCACAGCAGAAACCGCCAAATACCCTTAAACACAGCCGTAAAAGTGTAGTCAAAAGTGTAGGCGAAGACCTCCTGCTGCTTCTGTAAGCGTGCTTCCAACAACTCTCATATTCAATTGTCAATTCGACATTTGGATTATATCCGCCCCCAGGCCTCCCCTCAATACTCTACTTTCCTGCTGGGATCGAAACAGCTTCTGCCTGCCATACGAGCATCTGGAGCTGGGCTTCTTGCCCCTCTGCTACATTCCTGCTACATCGGAGGCCCACAGCAAAACCACAACCGCTGCAACTCCTGTATTCAGCACAACTTGCTGCAGATCAATACCTGCGATGACGTCAGAACCTCCGGGTTATGGGCACGTTTACTTGGGTTTTCATAACCCATTGGCCCATAACGACTTCGGAGCTAACCGCAAACCACGTAGGAACTTATGTAATTCCGCATGTTGCGCATGTTGTGCATGACGTGCGCCAGTTTTGCTACATTTTGCTACAGTGACGCGCTCTGTCAAGAGAAACCTCGCAGGCAGATCTGCATCTTGCCCGGGCGGCGTAACACCCCAGGATGTTAAGTCGCCGCGTTTCAGACAAAATCTCCGACTGCGATATCGTGAATTCGCTCGGGCCAAAGCGACAACCCATCATTCCGTGCCATGAGACCGGCCTGTAGCCTTGAATCCAAGCTTCTACGGGGTCCTAGCTCCGAAGCCGATGTCCTTGGCATGCTCGCCGATCTGCACGCGCCAGGACTCCCGGGTCAGGGCAGAGCCTGCAATTGAGACATTCTCAAAGGTCACATTACGCACGTCATGTTCGGCGTCGGCGCCGGCAATCTGCACCAGATACTCGCCGTCTTTGCCCTCCAGCGTCACATTCTTGAAGCCTATATTGCGGATGAACCCGGGAACTCTCTTTCTCATGTACTGGTTCACCACCGGGCGAAGCCGGATCAGCTGGCCCTGCCCTTCTCCATGGATGCGAATATCCTCTATGGAGATGTTCTCCAGCCGCATATCCTCGCCGGGCTCGAGCAGGAAGGGTGTCATGGTGAAGTGAATGATGTCCAGGTTTCTCAGAGTGATGTCGCGCATAAAAGCGGCGCGGCTCTCGTGCCCCAGGAGGAAGATGCGGGCTCGATCGCACCAGAGGATCGAGTTTTCCACGGTGATGCGTTCGACGTTGCTGTTGGCCCCGGAGTAGTCCAGACCTTTCAGCGCCACGCAGTCATCGTCGCTGCGGATGAAGCAATCGGTGATCCGTACATCCTGTGAGTTACAGGGATTGATTCCGTCGTCGTTCTGTACGCGGGAATTGCAGATCTTGACATTGCGAATGATGACCCGACGGCAGTTCCTGGGAACGATGGTCCAGTGCGATGAACCACGAAGCGTAATGCCGCTAATCTCGATATCCGTGCCGTTGCGAATCGCGATCAGGCTCCCCACGGGGCCCTGGCGCCATTGCCAGTCCGAGCCATCCAGGATGCCCCGGCCGTAGATACGGATGCGATCCCCTTGAGCCAGGACTTCGGCTTTTACGATGGCCCCGGCGCAGAGGTAGAGGCTTTGGTCGCTGCCAAGAGTGATCTTCTCCGGCTTGTGAAGGCCCGGTCCGAAGTAGATGACGTTGGGATCATCGGATTGGGGGGCATCGGCTTCAGGCGGATTGGCAAAGAGCAACAGCGGGCCCCGTCTGCCGTCGGGTTCTATGCTGAGCTTGCACGGGCGGTCCAGGGAAAGCGTCAGGGTGTGATCATCCTGCAACACCGGTCGGATTCCAGCGGAGACGGGCCGGATTACGACGTTCCGAAGGGATTGCCGGGATGTGACCTGCACCAGGGCGGGATTCGGCATGTCGAAGTTGGCAAATGCGTACGGGCCTCCGTAATCCCACTGCTTTCCGGCGAACGGTGGGTCGAGAACGCGGGCGGTATACACATCGATTCTGCCGGTTCCCACCCGGACCTCATAGTCGGCCGACAACAATTCAGCCATCGCCGCGTGGTCCGAGGCAGCCTGCCCTGTGCCGCCATCGCCCGCCAGGGCCTGGGTCGTGCCAACGATTGCACCGGTCGCCAGAACGGCTATTGCCGCACACCGTCGCAAATGCCCGCCAATTGCTACGGCCCGTCCGCCGTTCGCTTTGATACTGCCCATCTTCCCGGCCTTTCAAACACCTTCGTCGTGTTGACTTGCGTTCGATGCTTCGTAAGCGGAACGCCCATGACAAACGTCATCTCCTGTTCTATGAACGTCCACTACATCATCCTATTGGCCTCCACCCCTGAAGGCAATAGCCTTATGGCCATGATCACAGAATCATCTCATCGTCCATTGCCACCAGACGGCCCAGCCGTGCGTCCAATGCTCCTGTCTCATCCCCTCACGCTGCTCCCCCACTCCGGACAATACCCGCCTCTGATAATAAGCCGGTGATCGCACACCGGACACCTCCTGCCCAGCCCGCCGGCCCGGCCCACGGGATTGACCAGGAGTATCAGTAACACCAGGATCACAGCGATCGCCGTACCCGTCAGAAACTCCCTCCTGATCCAGCCCGCCTTCTCCGCCACCCCGTGCTCCGCCAGCCAGTTGGCAATGACCAGGATGTTGGCCGCCAGGAAGACTGCCGCAATGGTAGCCACTACGATGATCTTCCGAGTTGTGAGACTCATGATTCACCCTTTCAAAATGTGTTCTTGTGACATGAGTCCAGCGTAGCGCCCGAAGGGCGCGGGCGCAAGAGATTCTTGCGAAAAAATGCGGCGGAGTGATGTAAGTGGCGCGCGGGAATGGAGTTAGAAGAAAGGCGCCTTGGGGAAAAACGGGGAGATTTGCGGGATGTGGCCAGCGTTTCAGTTCACCTTGCCGTGACGCAAGCCGAGGCAAATCAGCGCCCCCGCAGGCTGGGAATCGACCGGAAGCCCGTAACCGGGAGGTCGCAGGTTTGAATCCCGGCATCACTATTTTCCGGGCCGTTGCAAATAGCTCCGGCTCAGCGGTTCACACGATTCGCCGACGCCAAATCGCGTCGGCGTTTGCGTTTCTAACGCCTT
Organism: Phycisphaerales bacterium; assembly: GCA_011057845.1. Taxonomy (GTDB): domain Bacteria; phylum Planctomycetota; class Phycisphaerae; order Sedimentisphaerales; family Anaerobacaceae; genus UBA2266. The sequence continues at coordinate 10,248 of DSDB01000119.1, forward strand.
TACTAACAAGGCATTACATTTCACACCCTTCCGGCCGGTGTCTCGGTCTCAGACAGAGCCATAACCAGAGAATCGACCCAAAATGCCCAACTCGCCCAAATCCGGGCAAAAGTCTCCCCATAACCCGCAGAGACAGAGGCTTGGGTTATGGGGATGTTGCGCCCTCACAGAGCGTATAACGGGTGTGGGTCCTGATACTTCGAAACATCAAGTCCTCGCGCGCACCTCGCATCGAGCGGCCAATCCGCCCAAAGTCATCTGGTCTTGTACTTGGTCATGGGGGATCAGTAGGTATCGCCACGGCTTGCCGCCGCTTTTCTCTGCGTGGTCCGTGGCATATTTGCACCAGGTAGCGGCCGCGTCCGCTTTCGCCAGAACGACCTCGTCGGCCATCTCAGTTGCTCGCTTCGGCTCGCAGAGGAACTTCTCCGTCTTCGTCTCGACAACGAAGTCTGGTTCGTAAGACTCCTCGTGGCTGTAGTGAATGTGGAAGTCATTCTTGGCGGGCTTGAACCACTTCAGGACATCGACGTCGTTCTCCAGGATCACCGCGAACCGACGCTCCGGGTCAGAGTCAAACTTCTGAATCGGGTAGAGGCACTTGCGAAAGCCGCCGAACACCATTGTCCCGATGCGGTTGCGCTGGCCTTCGGCCACGACGGTACGGAAGTCTCGCACGTTCTCATCCGCTGCCGCTGAGTAATTGTTGGCCCGGAGCGTGTGGAAGCCTTTGGTCACATGGGCCTCGTAGGCGCTGGCGGACTCGACGAAGTGCTGCTGCATCTGGGAGTGAATCAGATTCACCAGCGGCTGCTGATGGTATTGGAGCACATTAACGACATCATCCTCCTTAGTGAGATACTCACGAAGCCGTTTCACAACCTGCCCGGCCAACTTGTAGAGCAGGGCCGAGTGGTCGTCATAGCAGATATCGTCGAAGTCGATCAGGCCGCGAACCAGATAGTCCTCGGGTCGCTTTTCGGGAACAATGCCGGATCCGTCTTGCAGGCGGTATTGCTGGTTTTCGTGCAGATGCTGAATCAGGATATCCTGCGCCACCGGCTGAAGGTTGATGCTGCGAACATCGAGATCAAAATCCTCATATCGGCAACTCACCTGCCCCTTGGGGACAACCACGATCTTCGGCACATCGATTGACAGCTCACGGTACAACTCTGTCGTCTTCTGGACGACCTCCGGCACGTTCACAGCGTCCATAACACCCTCCAACATGCCCTGAACGGGCCGCACCATCTCCTGGACCTTCTGCACGATCTCGCGTTGTACCGCCTCATCCTGCAACTGGTGGCTTCCCTTGAGACGCTCATATTGCTTGATGACCTCGTAGGTTGCCTTCGCAACCTCCTGCTCCTCCGGCTTCTCAAAGAGCGTCCTTTGCTTGAAGGGGGCCTGACCTGTTGGCGTCGGGGTAGCAGCACTGTCGTCGCCTGAGATAATCTGCTCGAACGCGCTCTTGACCTCCATCGCCCTGCGGCCTGCTTCCGGGATGTCGCGGCCGATCACTACGCCCGACCGGATGATGGAATTCGGGTCGTTCGCATGGTCTACGATCTCCTGGAACTTGTCGTGCGACACAATCGTCAGCCGATCCACCGCTGGGATGCCAACTCGTTTGCCGTATGGCAGCCGCAGACCGCGACCTATGGACTGCTCTACAAGCGTCCGCGAGTTCGCGGCCCGCAAGGGCACAATCGTATACAGATTCGTCACATCCCAGCCTTCCTTGAGCATGTTGACGTGAATGACAACTTCGACCGGGTTGTCCGGATGCTCGACGGTCAGCAACTGCTGAACGACGTCGTCTTTTTCCTCCCCACGTATATTTGAGTGGACCTGAATGACCTTGCCCTTGTACTTGCCGTCGAAGAACGCATCGCCTTCGATAACCTGTTGCAGTGTGTTGGCGTGTTCTGTATCCGTCGCGACGACCAGCATGAATGGCTTGACGATGGGCTTGTCATGGTTGCGGGCGTAGACCTCCAACTCGACCTTGGTGTTCTCATGAATCCGCACACCGTCCTCAAGTTTGACTTTCTCCAGCCCCTCGGCCGTGTAGGCGTTGGGGTCGAAGTTCTCGCGGGTGGCGACCGCCGGCTCCTTCACAAAACCGTCATTCATGGCCGAAGCCAGCGGGTAGCTGTAGATCACGTTCTTGAAAGGAACGCTCCGCCCACCGGATTCCACGTGAGGCGTGGCGGTCAGCTCCAGGCCAAGGATCGGCTTGAGTTCATTGATCGCCCGCACGCCCGCCGTCGCCCGGTAGCGATGGCTCTCGTCCATCAGCATCACAAGGTCATCCAGCCCGGCCAGATACTCGAAATAGCTCTGACCGATGTACTCGCTCA
>DSDB01000215.1 GCA_011057845.1 Phycisphaerales bacterium
CCATGGACATCCTTAAACGTGTCAAGGGCATCGGCGTGATCGCCCTGCACCAGCGTGATATTGTGCGCCATCGACTGGTTCAGAATATCGTGCGCGCCTACAAGAAACACCAGACGTCCCGCACGTGAGGCTCCGCCGACGCCTACGGCGACGCAGACAGACACATGGGTCTCTTCCAGAAAAAAAGTTCGAGACGCAACCAGGTTCGCAAGAACATGCCTCTCGACGGCCTGGCGAATCTGAATCGACTGATCTCCACCGAGGTAATCGTGTCGATACTGATCTGGCTGCTCTTCGTGGTCGTGAGCATCCCGATCCTTTCGTTCGAGTTCATCCGCGACCAGCAGCGGCTGGCCCTGCTGCAATCGACTATCCTGGTGGTCCTGATTTCGCTGGGCGGGGCCTGGTACATCCTTCACTACCAGCGACGCATCCTTCGCAATCACGGCAGGGCATTCGCGATGGCAAGCCTGCTGATCCTCACCCTGGCCGCCACCAAGTTGGGCGTGCTCCTGTGGCAGCGGACTCTCTGGGCCACGGGCGGAGCCGTGGTTGTCGGGATAATCCTTAGCATCGCCTTTGATCAGCGATTCGCCATTGGGATGAGCATGTTCTACTGCCTCCTCGGCGGCCTGGCCGGCGGCGGAACAACCATCGGCATCGGCCAGGTGCGTCCATACGAGCTGACCGACCTCGGCCTGTTGCTGACCATGGCGTCGGGTACGCTGACGTGCTGCTTCAGCCTGCGGGAGATTCGCACGCGAATGAAGTTGATCAATGTCAGCGTGGCGGCCGGCGCGGCCGTCTTTGCCGCGGCTGTCGTCGTCGGGTTCATGGCCGAGGGCGAAATGCCCACCGCCCGCGTATACGCCAACGCCGGCTGGCATGCGGCCACGACGCTGCTGGTGGGATTGCTGATCCAGGCCCTGTTGCCCATCATCGAGAGGACTTTCCGAATCGCCACGGGCATGACGCTTCTGGACTACAGCGACGCCAATCAGCCATTGCTTAAACGCCTCGCGATGGAGGCGCCCGGCACATTCAGCCATAGTCTGTTTATCGGCTCGATCGCTGAAGCGGCGGCCCAGGCCATCGGCCGAAACGGCCTGCTCTGCCGCGTGGGGGCGTACTATCACGACATCGGCAAGATCAACAAACCCGGCTATTTCGTCGAGAACGAGATGGGCTCGGTCAGCCGCCACAAGGAGCTCTCGCCCGCGATGAGCCAGTTGATCATCGTCGGGCACGTCAAGGATGGCATCGAAATGGCTAAGGAGTACGGCCTGCCCGCCGTGCTTCGGCAATTCATCGAGACCCACCACGGCACTACGCTGGTGGAGCCCTTCTACAACGAGGCCAAGAAGAAGCACAACGCCAATGGCAAGGTCGGCAAGGCCAAGGAAGCCCCTCCGTCGAAAAGCGCATTCCGTTACGCCGGCCCGCGGCCCCGCACCAAGGAGGCCGGCATTGTCATGCTCTCGGATGCCGTCGAAGGGGCCGTCCGCACGCTGCAGGACGCCACACCGGCCAAGATCGAGGTGGTCGTGCACAACATCGCCATGCGGCGCCTGCAGGACGGCCAGTTCGACGAGTGCGAGTTGTCCTTCCGCGAACTAGGCCAGATTGAAGCCAGCATCGCCAAGACGCTCGCCGGCCATTACCACGGTCGTATCCCGTACCCGACGCGGCCGGATGAACCCGCCGAAGGCCGGGCCCTGATGACCGGCCAGGCCAAAACCCAGAACCAGTGACAGCCATGATCCAGGCCCATATCACCGACCGCTTCGAGCAGGCCGCATTCGACGGGGATCGCATTGCGCAACTGGCCCGCCATGTGTGCCGACGCTTCGACATGTCCGAAGGCGTCGTGGGTGTCGTCATCGTGGATGATTCGACGTTTCGCCGCCTCCATCGGGAATTCCTGGACCGTGACGGCACGTCCGACTGCCTGAGTTTCGACCTGTCCGATGAAGGGCAACGGTGCCTTGAGGTCGTCGTGAACGGGCAGGTCGCGGTCGATCAGGCGCAGGCCCGCGGCCACGGCATCGAAGCGGAGATCGCGCTCTACACCGTCCACGGACTGCTGCACCAACTCGGCTTCGACGACGTCGACGAGCAGGCCGCCGTGGACATGCACGCTATGGAAGATGCGATTCTGACCGAGCAGGGTTACGGCCGTGTCTATGCGGACTGACGCGCGGCGCCATTGTCTCGGTGCATGGTTTTTTTGAGGTTCCAGCAGGTGACTGAAACAGGTTGGATTATCCTGGGACTGGCGCTGAGCAGCGCCGGAACGCTCTTTTTCACGGCCGCGACTATCTCGCTGCAGACCTTCTCGCATGTGCGGCTGCACGAGGCGTTCAAGGGCAACGCCGCCGAGAAGATGGCCGAACGGCTGGTCAAAGACGCGGAGCGATTGGCGCTGACATGCTCGTCTTACCGCCTGGTCCTCAATGTAACGCTCCTCATCCTGCTGATGCACGCCTTCATCCGCCCCGGCGAACCCGGCCCCGGGCCCTATGGGTATCTCCTGACGGTCATCGTCGGGGCCTCGATGTTGCTTCTGTTGGCGCTGGCAATCCCCAACGCTATCGCCAAGTACGCCGGGGAGAGGCTTCTGCGGCGGACTTACTGGCTGCTGAGGCTGGCGGAAGTCGTGGCATCGCCCCTGCTGTGGCTTTGGGACCTGATTGACGCCGTCGCCCGCCGGATCGCCGGCGTGGCCGATTCGACCCCCGAAGAGCAGCAGGAAGAACGGCAGGAGGAGTTCCTCACGGACCTGGCCCACCAGCGGCTCGAAGGCGTGGTCGACGAGGATGAGCAACAGATGATCGAGAACGTTCTGGAACTGAGCGAGACCACCGCCGACGAGATCATGACCCCTCGCACGGACATCGTGGCCCTGGAGGTCAACGCGGACCTGCCGACGGTCATCCGCACCATCACCGAAGCCGGGCATACCCGACTGCCCGTCTACGAGGAGAACATCGACCGCATTGTAGGACTGGTCTACGCCAAGGATCTGCTGCCGGGAATCGGGGCCGACCCGGCCTGCTTCCGGTTGCGAGACCACATGCGAGATGTGTACTTCGTCCCCGAGAGCAAACCTCTGCGCACGCTGCTCAAGGAGTTCCAGACGCAGAAGCTGCACATCGCCGTCGTCCTCGACGAGTACGGCGGCACCGCCGGGATTGTCACCCTGGAGGATATTCTTGAAGAGCTGGTCGGCGAGATCGACGACGAGTACGACGAGCAGACCGAAGAGGCCGGCGTCGTGGCTGTCGATGAGAACACGCTCGACGTTGACGCACGGACTTATGTCTACGACCTGAACGACCGTTTCGATCTCGATCTGCCGGATGACGACTACGACACCGTCGGCGGCTTCGTTTTTGCGCAGCTGGGGTACATCCCAAAGGCCGGAGAGTGTTTTGAGTACCGCAACCTCAAGTTCGAGATTCTCAGCGCCGAACCGAGAAGGATCGGCCGTCTGAGAATCCACAAGACCGTCGAGCCCTCCTGATGCTGACCAGCGACACGGGCATCTGCATACGTGCGGTGGACTACTCCGAGACGTCCCAAGTGCTCACATTCTTCACGCGGGACCACGGCAAGCTCGGCGTCATCGCCAAGGGCTCAAAACGCCCCAAGTCCGCCTTCGGAGGGCCCATCGAGATGTTCGCCCATGGTCAGTTGACGTTCACGGCAAACGCCGACCGGGCTCTGGCTACTCTGACGGGATTTGAAATCGAGGCGAATCGCACAAACCCGGCATCCGTATCGGCGGACCTTTACGTTCTGCACGGCTGTCTACTGGGTGTCGAACTGCTGGACCACATGACCGATGAGCATGACCCGCACCCGGATTTGTACGAGGCCTTCGTCGCCTTCGTCGCCGATATGTGCGAGTCCGCCGCCAAACCCTCCCGTCGAGACACCCTGGCCCTGCTGATCCTCTTCGAACTGCAACTGCTCATGGCGGTGGGGTTGCGTCCCGTGCTGGATCGCTGCGCCAATTGCCGCACGGCGGTCGGCCGCGATGTGCGCGGCTACTACTTCAGCAGCGCCGCCAACGGCCTGATCTGCCGCGACTGCGAGAGCAGCTTCCATGACAAGGTCGCCCTGAGCACCCCGGTGGCCGCGTGCCTGACAAGACTGGCGACCATCGCACAGGCCCCGCTGCGCACCCTGCGGGACCTCGAAAAAGTGCTCCTTGGGCATTTCGCCGGTCTGATGCACCGCGCCCCCAGGATGGCCAAGTATGTCCTGCGGGTCTGCCCGTCATCCTAAAGTCGCCTGCCGCCCCTGCCCGTCTCCGCCCGGTGGAATCACATGGGTGTGCCTTCACCGACAGAGTCCCGGCTCAGGACTCCTCATCCTCCTCGAAGAGCCCGCTCTGACTCGCCCCAGGCGTCGTATTCGGCCGCTTCAGATCCAGGTGCTTCAAGGCCAGATCGGTGATCTCCCGCCCGCGCTTCGTGCGACGGACAAACCCGATCTGCAGCAGGTAAGGCTCAACGACGTCCTCCAGCGTGTCGCGCTCCTCGCCCAGCGTGGCGGCGATGGCCTCAATGCCGGCCGGGCCACCGTTGTAGACCGTCGTCAGCGCCCGCAGGAAGGCCCGATCCAGTTCATCGAGGCCCAGCGGGTCGATCTGCTCCATCTTGAGGGCGTTCTCGACGATGTCCGGGCTCAGCCGCCCGCTGCCCTTGACCTGCGCGTAATCCCGCACGCGTTTGAGCAGCCGGTTGGCAATACGCGGCGTTCCCCGCGACCGCGATGCGATCCGTTCCAACATGCCGTCGTCGCACGGCAATCCCAGCAGATCGGCCGACCTGGCCAGTATCTGCGTCAACTCCGCGGGGCTGTAGAATTCGAGGTGGTAGAGCATCCCGAAGCGGCTCCGCAGCGGGGCGCTGAGCAGCCCGGCCCGCGTCGTCGCGCCGACCAGCGTGAAACGCTTGAGCGGGAAGTTGATGGTCTTGGCGTGCAGGCCGCTGTCCACGGTGAAATCGACTTTGAACTCCTCCATCGCCGGATAGATGAACTCCTCGACCGGCGTGCTCAGGCGGTGGATTTCATCGATGAACAGGACGTCGCCCGTATTGATGTTGCTCAGCAACCCCATCACGTCGCCGGCCTTGACCAGGGCCGGACCCGATGAACAACGGATCCGCGATCCCAACTCATTGGCCACGACGTTGGCCAGCGTCGTCTTGCCCAGACCGGGCGGGCCGTAGAACAACACGTGGTCCAGCGGCTCGGCTCGCTTGCGGGCCGCGGCAATGGCGATAGCGAGCTTCTCGCGGACGTTGACCTGCCCGATGCACTCGTCCAGATGCTTCGGCCGCAGCGAGGTGTTGAAACTCTCCTCGACGTCGTTCATGGATTGTCCGCTGAGTACTCGTCCGATAGCCATAATTCGTATTGCGTATTGCGTATTGTGTATTGCGTAGTACGAGCCACTAACCACCAGCCAGCAGCCAGCAGTCTCACACCTCCGCCCCTTGCTTGAGCCGGTAGACCAGCGGCACCAGGGCCTCGGCCGAGCTAACCTCCGGATGCCGGCCGCACGCCATATCAATCAGTTCCATCGCCTCGGCCCGCTTCTCGCCCCAGGCAATCAGTATCTCCAGCGCCTCAATCTGGAACGGGCGAAACTCCTCGCCCGCGGGGCGATCCGGCGCGGCGCCGACGGCGAAGGCCTCGAGCTTGCCCTTCAATTCCGCGATCATCTGCTGGGCCATGCGCTTGCCAATGCCCGGCAGCGCCAGGAGCGTCTTGTCGTCTCCGTTTTCTATCGCCGCCGCAATCGTCGGAATCGGCACGGACAGCGACCGCAGGGCCTTCTTGATGCCCATGCCCTTGACGGTGGTATAGCGTCCGAAGAACGCCCGATCCGAGGCATTGAGAAAACCCACCATGCGCGGGATCAGGTTGCCGCCGGCGGGCGTGCCCTCATAATATTCCATCGTACACAGGGCAATCTCCGCCCCGATCTTGTCGGCCAGGGCCACGATGCAGCAACCCGGCAGCATGACCTCGTAACCGACCTGCCCCACCTGGACCAGGGCGGTCTCACCGTCGATAACAACCAGTTTTCCTTCAAGCCGGGCAATCATATGGCATCATCATTCACTATGGATTCTTCGCTCATTCTTGTTCGGCATAACGTCTGGGGGCAAGCGCTTCCAGCCCAGTCAGCCATTCATTGAAATGCGAACATTTCTTGCGCAGGATAGGAATGCCGATGGCTTCGGTAATGACCTTGCCCATAGCCACCTTCCGATAGCTGTTGTTGAGTGCTATTATCCGCCTGGAAGGGGCTTGCAGCGGATCGACGTCGATCTCCTCCGGATCGCCGTGTTCGTCCAGAATGTGATCAATCGCTGAAATGTCGATATCTGCCTTCCCGGCAAGGACGTTGGCGTCGCTGAAGAGCATCGCCTCGAATTCGTGCATTTCGACGTACGGAATGAATCGCTTCCCCGCGTTTGACTGTGGATACGATTGTTCGATGGCCTGCCGCGTGGCAGTCTCCAGAATTCCTGCCTTCTGCCTTGCCGTCAGGGTCGCCCCGCCTTCAATCCGTTGGCGCACTTCCGCCCGACCCGGCCAGTCTGCGTCGATGCGAAAGTAATCGAACATGGTCGATACATAGGTGTCGTGGCGTTGCCGGAGGAAGTCGCCGATGTCGGTCCTGGCTCGGTCGAAACGGATGTCGCCGCCTTTATGCCCCGGCTTACCGATCAAAGCCGGATGGAGAAAGACCCCTCGATATGACATCGCAGGGGCCAGGACGTCGCGGATAAAGGTCTGCTCGGTTCGGCCCTCCACCACCACATAGACCTCCACATTACTCATTCACAGGCCCCCCTGCGACAACATCCTTCCGCCATAGCTCCCCAAGTGAATAGTCCTTCAGCCAAGCGGACAGACCCTCCGCATCCAAGCGTTCAAAACAGGAGGCCCCTTTCTTACGATTCACTGCAATAATGTCTCCCGGCGCGAAACAATCCACCAGAGCCGGTGATTGCGTGCAGATAATCAGTTGTGTCTTCTCTGAAGCTGCCTGAATCAACTCGGCCAAGATCTCGATGGCGTAAGGATGGAGGCCGAGTTCCGGTTCGTCGACTATGATCGTCGACGGAGGGTAGGGCTGCAACAAAGCAGTGGCAAGACAGATGAAACGGATCGTACCATCCGATAGATGATGAGGCTTGAGAGGATAGTCCGACCCTCTTTGCCGCCAGCGCAGACGCACCTTGTCTTGTTTGTTGGGTTTCAGTATGAAGTCCTTGAAGAACGGCGCCACCAGTCGAACCGACTCAACGATTCGCTCATAGGTCTCCGTTTCGCTTCTTCTCAGTTCAAGCAGGAACGGGGCAATATTCGCGGCGTCAAACCGCAAGTAGTCGCAGTCATCCACGGACTCCGAGCGGCGCATCGAGGCAAGATTGCTGGTATCGTGGAAATGGTAGATCTTCCACGATGCAATGGCGTCATACACGTAGGAGGCTACACTCGGTCCGCCGCCCGCGCCTTTCTCTTTGCGTTCCTCCAGCAATCTGGGCGTCGTATGGCCGCTTCCCATGTCCCACCAGCCGGCGGTTCCCCTGTCATAATATCGAGCTTCGTCATTTATTATGAATGCCTCCTCAGACGTTGGGGCTAGTCTGAATCGGTAGCCGTTGGGTCCGAATCGCAACTTCGCTTCAATGCACTTTGTGACCTTCGGGCCGTTGAAGAGAAAGTCGTCGCTTCCACCGCCGTCAGCGATGTAGGCCTTGAGGCTTGAGTCCTGCAAATCCGGCAACGGCAGCTCCATCATGGCCCGCAGCAAGCGAAAGAAGTCCACAAGGTTGCTCTTGCCTGCACCGTTGCCACCGATCAGGATGTTGAGGCTGTGTAACTCAAAGTCTTCAAGGGATTGGATCGACTTGAAGCCCTTGATGGTCAGTCTGTCTAATGCTTTCGGTTTCATGTCCTTGGTCGTTTCCATTTACGTCGGCACGATCCTGCCGATGGCATTCGCGCAGCACAGCGCCGCGGCAATCGCGTCCGCCACGTCCGGCGGCTGGGGCACCTCGGCCAGCGACAAAATCGTCCGGATCGTCCGCTGCATCTGCTCCTTGGACGCCCGGCCGCTGCCGGTCAGAGACTTCTTGATCCGCGTGGCACTGTAGCTGGTCAGGCGGACACCCGCCTCGGCGCAGCACTGGAGTATAACACCGCGGGCATGACCCATCAATATCGCCGTCCGCGGGTGCGCGTAATGGGCGTACAACTGCTCGACGGCCACCACCTGCGGCCGCAGCCGGTCCAGCAGGCTGCGGAAATCGACGGCAATCTGATGGAGCTTGCCCTCCAGCGGCAGGTCCGCCGTGGTCCGCACCACCCCCGCCTCCACCAGCGACTCGCCCAGCGGATCGCTGTCCAGACACGCATACCCGCAGACCTGCAAGCCCGGATCGACGCCCAGCACCCTCATTTCCATCTCCAGACGGTTCCGTCGGGCTTGTCCTCAAGAACGATGCCTATGGCGTCGAGCTGCTGCCGGATCGCATCGGCCGCCGCATAATCCTTCCCCTTGCGGGCGGCGGCCCGCTGTTCAATCAGAATTCTCACAATCCCGTCCAGTCGTTCCTCATCGACGCCGCCGGCCTGAACATCCGCCCCACGGACCACGCCAAGCACATCCCCTCCCAAGCGCTCCAACACCTCATACACGGCCGTTAGGCTGCCCGGCGCCGTATCCCCGTCGTCAAGCAGGCTATTGGCCAGACGGACCAAGTCAAAGACAACCGACAGCGCCACCGCCGTGTTCAGATCGTCGTCCATTGCGGCCTCGAACTTCGTCCTTAACGGCTCAAGCCGGCCGAGGACGTCGGCGTCGGCTTGGCCCTCGGGGGCGTCGGCAATCCGTTTTCTCAGCCCCCGCACCGCTTCAGCGATGCGGTCATTGCCGCTCTGGGCGGCGAACAGGGCCGCGTCGGAGAAGTCCAGCGGGCTGCGATAGTGGCTGTTGAGAATCAACTGGCGAACGGCCAGCGGGTCATAGGCCCGCGTCAGGCGCTCGTGCGAGCCGGAGAAGGCCTGCTTGAGGTTGATGAAGTTGTTGAGGCTCTTGCCCATCTTCTGGCCGTCGACCGTGACCATGTTGTTGTGCAGCCAGAACCGCACGAACTGCGCGTCGTTGGCGGCCTCGGCCTGGGCAATCTCGCACTCATGGTGCGGAAACTGATTCTCCAGGCCCCCGCCGTGTATGTCGATGGTCCGTCCCAGGTACTTCATTGCCATCGCCGAGCATTCCAGGTGCCAGCCCGGATAGCCCATCCCCCAGGGGCTTGGCCACTGCATGATGTGGTTGGGCTCGGCCCGCTTCCACAAGGCGAAGTCCGCCGGGCTCCTCTTGTCCGGCGAAGGCTCGATGCGGGCCCCGGCGATCATCTCCTCGATGTTGCGCCCGGACAACTTGCCGTACTCGGTGAACTTCGCAACATCGAAGTATACCGAGCCGCCGACCTCGTAGGCATAGCCCTTCTCCAGGAGCGTTTTGACCAGCTCAATCTGCTCGATGATATGCCCCGATGCCCGCGGACTGATGTCCGGCCGCACGCAGTTGAGCCGGTCCATGTCCTCGAAGAAGCTCCGCGTGTAGTACTCCGCAATCGCCATCGGGTGCTTCTGCTCCCGCCTGGCCGCCGCCGCGACCTTGTCCTCCCCCTCATCCGCATCATCCGTCAGATGCCCCACGTCCGTGATATTCTGCACGTATGTAACGCTGTACCCCAGATACCGCAGATACCGCACGAGCACGTCGAAGCTGACGTAGCTCTTGGCGTGGCCCAGGTGAGCATGTCCATAGACCGTCGGCCCGCATACGTAGACCCCCACACGCCCCTCGTTCAATGGCTCAAACGGCTCTTTTCGCCGACTCAGACTGTTATAAAGATGTAATCCCACTTGAACCACCTCAGACTTCAGACCTAAGACCTCAGACTTCAGACCTAAGGATTGTGAAGCCTGAGGTCTACAGCCTGAAGCCGCTCTTACAGTGTCCTGCGTTTCTTCTTGCACAACAAAGCGATAGCGGTCGCGGCAATCGCCTGGCCGCTTCCAATATCACCAAGGCCTTCGTTCGTCTTGGCCTTCACGTTGACGGCCGAGAAGTCGATGCCCAGCAACCCCGCGATGCAGCGTTTGATCTGGCCTTTGACGCCGCCTAGCCGCGGCTCTTCGGCGTGGATGGTCACATCCACGTTGATCACCCGCCACTTCTTCTCTTCCAGCTTCTCCCGCACGACATACAGCAGATCCTTGCTGTCGACATCCTTGAGCCGTTCATCCGTATCAGGAAAGAGCATCCCAATATCGCCCATCCCGCAGGCCCCCGCCAGGGCGTCGATGACGGCATGGAGCACCGCATCGCCGTCGCTGTGTCCGGCCAGGCCCAGCGGATACGGAATCTGCACGCCTCCGAGCATCAGCTTGCGGCCCTCGACAAGCCGGTGGATGTCGGTTCCGATCCCCACGCGATAGTCGTCTTCGGTGTCGCCGATCACAGCATGCCCTTCGTGCTTGGCACGTCCGCCCCGGTAATCCTGACGGCCGCGGCCATCGCCTGGCCAATCGCCTTGAAGATCGCCTCGGCGATATGGTGGCTGTTCGTGCCGTAGGGTACGTTCACGTGCAGATTGAACCGGCCGTTGTTGGACAGGCCGCGGAGCAGTTCCTCAATGCACTCGACGTCGAAATCCCCTATCTTGCCGGCCCGGTACTGTACATTGTAGACGCACGCAGGCCGGCCCGACAGGTCGATCGCCACGTTCGCCAGGGCGTCCTCCATCGGCACCGAACTGTGCCCGTATCGGGCGATGCCCTTCTTGTCGGCCAGTGCATCGGCCAGGCACTGCCCCAGACAGATGCCGATATCCTCGACCGTGTGGTGGGCGTCCACCTCCAGGTCGCCGCTGGCCCGCACCGTCATGTCGATCCGCCCATGCTTGCTCAGGTGCGTAAGCATGTGGTCGAGGAACCCGACCCCCGTGTCGATTTCGTATCGCCCGATGCCGTCGAGGTTCAACTCGCAGGAGATGTCCGTTTCCCGCGTCTTTCGTTGGATTTTCGCAATTCTATCCGCCATGGGCTATTCCCTTTGCGACAGGATTTCCTTGACGGCCGCCAACAGCATCCGGTTCTGCTGGGGCGTGCCGATGGAGATTCTCAGCTTGTCTTCAAGGCCCGGCAGGGGCCAGTACCGCACGAAGATCTTCCGGGCCGCCAGTTGTTCGTGTACGGATGCCGCCGAAGGCTCGGCGAATGTGACCAGGATGAAATTAGTCTGACTGCCGCGGACCGTCAGACCCAGCCCGCGCAGTTGTTCGGTCAATTCCGCCCGCTCCGCACAGACCTTTTCGATGTTTTCCACATAATACCGGCGGTCCCGCAACGCCGCCGTCGCCACGGCTATCGCCACGGCATCGACGTTGTACGAGTCCTTGACCTTCATCAGCCCCCGAATCAGGTCCGGCTGGGCCATGGCGTAGCCGAAGCGAAGCCCCGCCAGCGAGTACCCCTTGCTCATGGAGCGCAGGATGATGACGTTATCGAAGCTGCGAACCAGCGACACGCACGACCGGCCCGCGAAATCCACGTAAGCCTCGTCAATCAGCAGCACGCCCGTCAGTTCATCGGCCAGGGCGGCCAGTTCCTCTATGCCCACCACCGTGCCGCTGGGGGCGTTCGGGTTGCATACGATGGTCAGGGCAGCACCCGTCGAGGCCAGTTTCGCCGGCAGGTTGAACTCCTCATCGAACGGAATCTCTATCGTCGGGCAGTCTTGCAGTCCGGCCAGCACCGGGTACAGCGAGTACGTCGGCACAGGATACGCCACCGGCCGGGCCTCATCGCAGAAGCACCGCAACGCCATATTGAGCAGCTCATCGCCCCCGTTGCAGCATAGGACGTTTTCCGGGGCCAGGCCGTTGATCTCGGCCGCGGCGCAGCGGAACGCATCGGCCAGCGGATCGGGATACCGCCGAAGTTGCTCCGGCCGCATCTCCGCCAGCGCCTGCATCGCCCGCGGCGAGGGCGGATACGGGTTCTCATTCGTGTTGAGCTTGATGATATCCGTATCCCGGGGCTGAAAACCCGGCACGTAGCCTTCGGCCTTCTCTATGTTCTCACGAAAGTAGCCCACTGCACGACTCCGGTCTTTGACTTTGAGCCGCGATTATAGGCGCAAAGCCCGCCCGAATCCAAGCCCCATTTCACAAAACCCGCCCTTTTGACATACGCCCCCGTACCATAGGGGCAGCCCCCCGTGGCTGCAGCGGTCCGGCCGGCCACCCCCCAGCCCCTTACAGCCCGTTGACCGCCTCCGCCACCGATTCCATCACCTTCAGCAGCGCATCCTCATCAAGCCCCTTCAACGCCTCCTCATCCAGCCACATCCTCCAATGCACCCGAGCCTCAGTCAACCTCTACCACAGAAATACGTATGGTGTCCCCAGAATAC
>DSDB01000096.1 GCA_011057845.1 Phycisphaerales bacterium
GCCGAGACGCCGAAACCCGCTGAGCCTGCGCCGACGACCCCTGTTGCCGAGGAACCCAAAGCCGCCGAGCCGGCGCCCGCGGCTGAGCCCGAGGCCGTGGCGGTGCCCGCCGGGATGGCGCCGATTCCTCTGGAGCTGCCCAAGCCGATGTTCGTGGGCACGCCGCAGGATACGAAGGTCGAGAATCTGCGCAAGCCGCTGGGCAAGCCCCGTCCTCCGTTCCTGGCGCCCGAAGGTGTGAAGAACGTAGCGCTGGGCAAGCCGGTTTCGTCCACGGATGAAGAGCCGATCATCGGCGAGCTGGACATGATCACCGACGGCGACAAGGAAGCGGCCGACGGAAGCTACGTCGAGCTGGGGCCGTTCGTCCAGCACGTAACGGTTGACCTGGAGGCCGACTACACGATTTACGCCATCGTTGTCTGGCACTATCACAAGCAGGCCCGCGTGTATTATGACGTGATCTGCCAGGTGTCGCAGGACAAGGACTTCGTGACGGGCGTAACCACGTTGTTCAACAACGACATGGACAACTCGGCCGGTCAGGGCATCGGGCAGGATCAGCACTACACCGAGACCAACGAGGGCGAGTTGATCGATGGCAAGGGCGTTGTGGGTCGTTATGTTCGGCTGTACAGCAACGGCAATACGAGCAACGACCTGAACCACTACATCGAAGTCGAGGTTTACGGCAAGCCGGTCGAATGACGAGCCCTCAACATGCTTCGTCTGCGCGATGGGCGGGCATGTTGTTCGGCCTGTCCGTTGTCGCCGTGATGATCGTCGCGGTTGCGTTTCGGACGCCGCACTTGAAGCAGCGGCCGATGCACGGCGACGAGGCGGTCCATGGAATCAAGTTCGGCGAACTGCTCGAGCAGGGCAAGTACGAATACGATCCTTACGACTATCACGGGCCGACGCTGAACTATTTGACGTTGATACCCGCTTGGCTCAGTTCCCGCAGGGAACTGAGCCAGGTTGATGAATGGACGCTGCGAATTGTCCCTGTTTTCTTCGGCGTGGCTCTGGCGGTCCTGCCGGTGCTGATTTCAGGGGGTATCGGCCGTAGCGGGGCGATTGTTGCGGGGATGCTTACGGCGGTTTCGCCGTCGATGGTGTACTACAGCCGGTACTATATCCAGGAGATGCTGCTGGTCTGTTTCGGCTTTGCGGCGATTGTGTGCGGTTATCGGTATGTCCGGGGCCGGCGGGCCGCATGGGCGATTGGGGCCGGGGCGTGTATCGGGCTGATGTACGCGACGAAGGAGACTTTCGTTATTGCCGTCGCGGCGGCCGCGGCCGCCATAGCGGCGGTAGTGCTGCTGAAGCGGAAAGAATCGGGCACGGAGCCGGCGACGAGGGGGCTTCGGGGGCGGGATATCGCATGGGCGATGATCGCGGCGGTAGCCGTGGCGGTGGTGCTCTACAGTTCCTTCTTCACCCATCCGCGGGGGATCGTCGATGCGGTCCGCACCTATGGGACCTACCTGGAGCGGGCCGGTGATAAGCAGATTCATGCGCACCCGTGGGACTACTATCTTCGGATCATTCTGTATTGGCGTTACGGCGATGGTCCGGTCTGGAGCGAGGCGGTCGTTGTGTTGCTGGCGATTGTCGGGGCGGCCGGGGCCTTTTTCAAACCTGAGCGGTCCGGGCTGGACCGCGATTTCGTGCGGTTTGCCCTTGTGTACACCGTGTTGATGACGGCGGTCTACTCGGCGATATCCTACAAGACACCGTGGTGCCTGCTGGGGTTCCTTCAGGGGATGATTGTGCTGGCGGGCATCGGCGCGGCGATACTGCTGCGGATATGCTGCTGTATCCCGACGCGGGCGGTGGTGGTTGCACTCGTGGCGGCTGGGTGCGTCCACCTGGGCCGGCAGGCCCATGCGGCGGCGGGTGAGTATGACTGCGATCCGAGGAGTCCTTATGTCTATGCACACCCGACGGAGGATGTATTCTTGATTGTCGATGGGGTCGAGCGGGCGGCCGAGGCGCACCGCGACGGCCGCGACATGCCCATCCAGGTGATTATGCCGGGCGCCGATTTCTGGCCTCTGCCGTGGTACATGCGGTCGTTCTCGAAGGTCTACTGGCGCAGCGATGTGGAGCCCAACGAACCGTCGGCGCCGCTGATTCTGGCGTCTCCGTCCGTGGAGCCGGCACTGCTGCACAAGCTGTATGAGCTGACGCCCTTCGAGAAGCGGCAGATGTATATGTTCCTGTTTGAGCCGCCATACTACATGTGGCTTCGGCCGGGTATCCAAATGGTCGGCTACGCGCGCCGGGACCTGTGGAATGCCATGAACCAGCCGCCCGCCGAGGCGGTTGAAACGGAGGCCGCACCGTGAACCAGGCTGAGCCCGAGGCGCTGTTCGGGGCCGGAGCGCTGGAGTCGATCCCGGATGTGCATCGCTTTTCGCACCAGGCGATGGCGACCACGTTCGAGGCGATCATCCAGTACGAGGATGCCCTGTATGCCGGCCAGGCGGCCCAGGCGGCGTTTGATGAGGTCGACCGCCTGGAGGCCAGGCTGAGCCGGTACGTGGAGAATAGCGACGTCGCGCGACTCAACAGTCTGCGCGCCAACACACCCCTGCCGGTGGCGATAGAGACCTTCGAGTGCCTGGATCTCAGCGCGCGGATGCACCAGCAGACGAATGGGGCTTTTGATGTGACGATAGGCACGGTTCTGGATTGCTGGCGGGACGAGAACAAGCAGTTCCGCGTGCCGGACGACGAGGAGCTGGCGGCGGCGCGGCGGGTGACGGGGATGGACCTGATCCATCTGGATGGTTCGGCCTTCACCGTGGAGGTCGAACGAAGCGGGGTGCGTGTGGATCTGGGCGGCATCGGCAAAGGGTATGCCCTTGACCGCGTCGCGTCGTTGCTTCGGGAATGGAGCATCGAGCGGGCATTGATTCACGGTGGATACAGTTCGGTGCTGGCTCTCGATAGCCCCTTTGGCGGCGGGGGGGGCTGGCCCGTAACTTTCAGCGATCCGGCGAACCGGAGCCGTCGACTGGCGTCTCTGGGCCTGGTCAACCGGGCGATGAGCGGGTCCGGCGTTCAGAAGGGCAGGCATATCATCGACCCTCGGACGGGGCGTCCGGCCGAGGGCAAGTGCGCCGGGTGGGTATGTACAGCACAGGCCGGTCCGGCGGATGCCTTGTCGACGGCCTTCATGGTCATGGGCGTGGAGGAAATCGCGCGGTACTGTCAGCGGCATCGGGACGTGTCGGCCCTGTTGATTGTGGAACGCCAACGGGATGGCCGAGTGTGCCGCGAGGTCCTGCATTTCGGGGACTGGACGGAGGCAACATGGCTGGTGAATGACGGCACGGTGGGTGAGTGAGACAGCGGGCGGGCCCGATCAGCCCTTTCTTTCCCGTTTCATCGTCCCGCGGATCCGGCGCAGCTCGCTGATGAGCGGCCACGGGGTGCGGGTCAGCGAGAGCCGGCTGTCAAGGTCGCAGGTCCATTCCACGGGGAATTCCTCGATGCGGTAGCCCCTGTCCTGGGCGCGGAGGATGATCTCCACGTCGAACATGAAGCCGTCCGTGACGGCGCAGGCGTACAAGTCACGGGCGACGTTGCCTCTGTAGACTTTGAAGCCGCATTGCGTGTCGGTCAGGTGCCTGGGGATATTGAGGATGTGGTAGACGGCCCACTTGAACAATCGGGAGCAGGCTCGGCGGTGCAGGGGCTGGGCCTGCTGGATGTCGCTGTCGATCATCTTGCGTGAGCCGTTGGCGATGTCGCACTGGCCGTCGCGGATCATGTAGATACCCTGAAGGGCATTGCCGTACGGCACGCACAGGCCGCTGTCGGCGAACATGACATAGTCGCCGGTGGAGGCGAGGACCCCGGTGCGGACGGCGGCGCCTTTGCCGCGATGCGGTTCATAGCGGATGGACAGGAGCTTGACGACATTGGGCACGGGCGTTTGGCGGGCGACGGCGGCGGTGTTATCACTGCTGCAATCGTCGACGACGATGATCTCGCCTTCGAGGCTGTTTCCGGTCAGGAACGCCGCGGCCGATCGGATATCGCGCGCGATCTTCCTACTTTCCTCATAGGCCGGTATGACAATCGACAGATCCATAGCAAGCATTCGATGCCGGTCGTCCGGGTGAGAAATACCCGGTGTTGAGCCGCGAGGACGCCATCGGAGCCGGTCCCGAACGAGCCCCGGATGCGCATACACGGCCGCAGCGGGGGGCGAATGAGTCGTATTATACGAATGTGGCCGGACAAAGCAAGGGACCGGGGCCGCGGGATACGGATTTTTGCCTGGGCCCCAGAGAGTCCTTGCATTGGGGTCCGTATATGGTATGATAGGGCTGTTAGGGGGGGTAGTTAACAAGTGAATAGGGGGCGAATGGCTTCGACCGGATGTCGGAGATTCAGGTTGCATGTCCAGGATGCCGGTTGGCCTGGTTAATCATCCGGTACTTAAACCTAATTGGCAACTATCAGTTGCGCATGGCCGCCTAATTAGGCGACCCGTCCTGCCGGGCTTTGCCTGTGGGTCCGGCAAGGGCGTCAAACAGCAGGCTGGCTGAGTCGGGCTTCCGGACCGATGAGGCGAGAACCTCCCGGAATAGTCGAATCAAGAGCCTGTCGCTCGGCGCTTGGTGAGGTGAATCTCAATGGAGCGACTACACATGTAGACGCCTGGTTCAAAGCATCACGGGACGGGGGTTCGAATCCCCCCGCCTCCATTGTAGTATTCCGCCTGTAAGTGTTGTCCAGACAATGACGATTGATTCAGTAGGGTCTTGAGTTGCATCCCGTGCCTTTGGCCTTCCGGTCGCGCCTGGCCTGAATCAGGATGACGGCCTGGCGGGCTATGCTTTTGCATACGTGCCAGGGGCCGAATCGCAGGGGGATGGATTTGGGCCAGAGAAAGTCGGTGCAGACAGCGTCTTTGTAGCTGTCGCCAACGGTCTCGATGGCGTCCGGGCCCGCCGTGCCGAAGCCCATCTCGGCGGCAGTTCGAATAATCGGGACCTCGCTGGGGTCGAGGTTCACCATCTCAGAGCACACACGCTCGGCGGCGATGGGGTCCGTCGAGCCGATGAGCCAGCCGAGCGGTTTATTGTGTCCGCGGATGGGGCCGGATCCTTCCATCGCCACAATCCCGTCGATAATCGTCACGGCCGGAGCCAGACGGCGGTAGATGTCAATCAACAGGCGGCTGAACGCCTCCACGTCGCCCCCGCGGCGCAGGTGCCAGACGGCCTTCCACTTGCCGCTGACGACGCCGAACATGTTTTTGACCGCAAATGTGGCGACCATCTGCTGGTGGGCCTTGAACTTGGGCACATTGATGATGACGTCCGCATCCAGGGCTGCGGCGGAGATTCCTACCCGAGTTCCGTGTTCGTCGACCCGGACGATACGCGGCTTATCAAGCTGAATCAGCGGCACGCCCATCTCTCGCAGTGGCCCATCCAGCCGCAGGGCCCTGGCACAGGTTCGGACGTTGCTCCAGGCCGGAGAATCCCCGACGCAGACCCTGCCGCCGGCCTGCTGGATAAGGCGGGCGATGGCAATGATGACCGCCGGGTGCGTCTGTGTGGCGTGGCGATGCGAGCGGGGGGCGATGAAGTTGGGTTTGATGAGGACGGACTGGCCGGGCTTAACGAACCGCTCAACGCCGCCGAGCAGCTCAAACTGCCTCGCCACGGCCGCGGCGACCCGCCCGTGGTCATAATCCGGGCAGTGGACCACCGCTACACGGGCTGTTGCCGGCTCGCCGCTCAATAGTTGACTCTCCGACAGACCAGAATGAACAGACGCACGGCCGGGAGCCGCTGCGGCCGCTCACCCTCCAACAAGAAAACCGTCCCGGCGGGGTTGCCAAAGGTCAGGCCGCCGAGCGTCTTCTGGTCCTGGACCTGCTCGCGAGGACCGAGCACCAGCATATCGCCCGGACTCATCCTGAGGCGAAAGGCCAGATCCATGAACCGCACCTCCGGATCGGGGCGAAGCTGCGACTCGATCAGGCCGGTTCCCGGCGTGCCGCAGACCGGATAGACCATAACGTCGGCGGCGCCGTTGATGCCCAGTGGCCGGGCCGCCGTGATCCGCAGGCCGAATATGCCCGGCCCGATCGTGGTGCTGTCGGCATTGCTTTGGGATGAGGCGTGGTAGATGTCGCGCTTGCGGTCCAGGCTGGTGATTTGCACCACCTGGGCCTGGGCACTGGGAAGCAACAGGGCCGTTCTTGCCATCTGGCGGCCGCCGGCCTGGGTCAACAGGTGCGTAATCTCGTCCAGCATCCCGGCCCGGGCGACCCCCGCGGCGTAGTTGTTGCCGCCGAAGACCGCGAAGTTGCGGAATAGCAGCGGGCGGGCATCCAGCATCGGCCATATCTTGTTGAGATGCGAGAAATTCTCCAGTGGCGTTTCGCAGATGTACAGTTCAAAATCGGCGGTTTCAAGGGGCTTAAGCCTCGGGCCGCTCCCGGCCGGCGCGATGTCGGTAAGCTTGACGTCCTCCCAGATGGGCTTGGGCGGCTCATCCGGTTTGCAGCCGGCCATCTGCACCGCCATAATGCACAGAGATAGCACTGGAAATGCCTTACCCATCGCAGTACAGCCTACCACGCGGGGACCTCCGTGTCAAGCAAAGATCCGGCGACAACCCGCTGTAGTGCCCTATCCTATAGGCTCTCCATCAGAGTCGGGGGTGGTCGATACCGGCGGTTTTCCGTAGCAACGACCGGTTCGTCGCGGTAATATAATGGGCAGTGTAGCAGAAGGCGTAATTCCGCGGTACTCAACCGCTCAAGGCAAAGGGTTCGACAGGTTTGGCTCAGGACACGATCAAGAAAAAGTCGTTGCGGCTGGCCCTGATTGCGTCGGGGCATACGCTCTCGGACTACTCGATGGTGCTTCAGCGCCTCCTGGTGGGCATGGTCGACGCCTCCATTCCCGTCGTCATGGTCTGTCCGCCGCGCGTGAACATGGACCCTATCCTGACCGGCAACGTGGAGGTCGTTTACTACCCGTTCATCGAATTGCCGCTGGCCGACCCGTACAATCGGCGGCGTGCGGCAGCTGAACTGGCGAAGTTCGGCCCGACGGTGATGCACTGTCTGTGCGAGTCGCGCGCCAGGTTCGCGCGGCGTCTGTCTCGCCGGCTCAATGTACCCTATGTGCTTTCGATCAACTCTTTGGAGAGCGGCTGGGCGCAGTCGACCGTCAGCGCCAAGCGCTGCTCGAAGATCCTCGTGCCCGCCAAGACTGTCGAATCCAGCGTTCGCCGGGCGCATGCCCGTATGGCGGATCGGATTGAGCATGTGAACTACGGCACGTTCATTGAGGATGAGCCCGTATGCTTTGACAATCCGGACGATCTGCCGAGCATCGTCGTGGCCTATCCCGTCGACAGTGCGGATGATTTCCAGAGCTTGTTTGCGGCGATGCGGCACCTGATCATCGAGGGTTACGAGTTCGCGGTGGCGGTCATGGGCTGCGGCCGGGCCGAGTCGCAGTTGTACCGGATGCTCAAGGCGTTCGACCTGCTGAACCACGTTGCGATTGTGCCGCGTCTGACGAACTGGCCGGACGTGCTGGCGGCCGGGGATATTTTCGTGCGGCCTGGGCCCTTGGGCTGGTTTGACCCGCTACTGCTGGAGGCAATGGCAAAGGGCTCGGCGGTCGCCGCCTGCGCCGGCGGAGTCGATGACCTGCTCATCCCGGGCGAGACGGCCGTCATCTTCGATCGCGGCGATGAATTGAGCGCCACCAAGGCCCTCCAGGGGCTGTTGGACACGCGCGAGCGGGCCAGGGAGCTGGCCGAAAGCGCTCGGCAGCACATCAAGACGCACCACTCGGCCTCGGGCATGATCGACCGCCTCCTGAGGGTCTACGACGACGCCCTGGCGTGGTCCATGCCCGGAGGCGGCGCCGCGGCTCGGCAGGGGGCCTGACGCTGGATTGAGAAAACGGCGGGTTTTCTGAATAACCTCTGCGTCTGAGGCGACTTGTATATGACGACCGGGAGCCGACAGGTATCTTGAACTCAGGAGGTCCACCGATGGCGGCCAGTGAGAATGTGTTGTTGCGGCGATTCGTGGAAGACGGCGACGCCCAGGCGTTTAACGAGATTGTGCGGCGCCACGCGGGCCTAGTGTACGGGGCGTGTCTTCGCGTGCTGGCCGATGCCGACGCGGCCGCCGACGTCGTGCAGGAGACCTTCCTCCAACTGCTTCGTAACGCAGGGCGGATCACCGGCTCCGTGCCGACCTGGCTGCATCGAGTGGCCACGAACAAGGCCGTTGATCTGGTGCGGCGGGATTCCTCGCGGCGAAAGCGAGAGAGCATCTACGCCGCCGACAGACCCCAGGAAGTGACTCAGTGGCGCGATCTTTCGCCCTTTGTGGACGAGGCCCTTGCGTCGCTGGAGCCGCAGGTCCGTGATATCCTCGTGGCGTATTTCCTCGAATCCCGGACCACGACGGACCTGGCCCTCAAATACGGCGTCTCGCAGCCGACGATTTCGAGACGCGTCGAATCCGGCGTCGTGCAACTGCGGCAGTTGCTGCGGCAGCGGGGCCTGCTGGTGGCAGGGACGTTGTTGGCGACGCTCTTGCGAGACAACGCCGTCCAGGCGGCCCCGGCGGTTGTCCTGCAGGAGTTGGGCAAGATGGCGATGGCTGGTGGGGCGGCGGCCGCATCGGCGGGAGCCCAGGCGGCAGCAGGGGGGTTGCTGGCCACGGCCAAGGTCAAGGCCATCGCCGTGGCCGCGGCGGTTGTCATCGGCGGCGGCGCCACCGTCCTTGTCTACAACACCGTCACCGGCGATTCGGCGGCAACGGCCCCGATTGCCACGGGGCAACCACCGCAGGCTGCCGCACCTTCGACAACCCCGCCGGCGAGCAGTGCTTCACTGGGACCGACCGAACCGGCCTTCTGGCCGGCCGCACCCGAGGACCCGCTGCCCAACGACCCCGAAGCCCGCGACACCGACGCTGACGCCGACGTCGGCGCAGCCGTCGGCGGTGATGTGGCTATGTTCGGCGCCACTTACGGCCCTGATGGCCAGGCCATGATGGGCGGCGTCGGATATGGAGGATATGGAGGATATGGAGGATATGGAGGATATGGAGGGTTCGGCATGGGGGCAGGTGCAATGTCGAGAGGTTTCAGCAACCCGCAGGCCGCGATTTTGAGCTTCGCTGCGCTACTGGCCGGCGGCGACATGGAGCAGATCGCGGCCTGCTTCGCGCCCGGAGCAGCCGACCTGGATGACCTGCGGCGGATCCTCCAGTCGCCGCGGGATGCGGACGATCTGATGATGAAGCAGGTTTTCGAGTCGGTAGGCGGACCCATACAACTGATCGAGATGGTCGAAGATGCCGGCGGACTGGGCGTCAAGTGGCTCTTTACCGTGACCAAGCCCTTTGTCATCGGCGAGGCCGGCCAGGGTCAGGCGTTCGAACCGGGCGACAAGTTCGAGATGGACGCCACACTCGTCTATGTCAACGGCCAATGGCTGATCGCCGGAATCTGAAAGCCGACAGGATATACTGGATACCGAATACTTAATTATCGGCGGAGCGGCGTCATGCGTTACGGTCTTCTCGTGATAGCGTTTTCCACGGTTCTCGTGGCGTCGGGGCCGAAGTCAAGCCGCGCCGCCGACGGTGGGACGATCTTTGAGCAGTTGACCTCGCGGACTCGCCCCGCGACCGAGACCTGGGGCGCAGGCAAACCGGAGGCCGCTGGGCGGGTTCTGAGGTTTCCGACCGACCGCGGTATCGGGCGTGTCCTGGTTGGCCAGCGACCGGCGGAAGCCAGGTGGTGGAACCTGTCCCTCGGTTGGAGCGGGAAGGTGCTGGCCCAGGCGCAGGGCGATGTGACCGTGCCGGTCGGGATGCGGGTGCGATTGGAGGTCAACGATTCGAGCCGCCGCGTCCATCACGCCCTGGCGGCGCTGGCCTCGGACGACATCCAACATGTTTCTTTCTATCACTGTCGGTGCGTGGACGATGAACTGTGTGAGATTCTCTCGCATCTGACGGGCCTGGATGCGGTGATGATGGGCGAATCGCAAATTACCCGCAAGGGTGTCGCATACCTTGCTTCGCTGCCCAACCTCCAGTGCCTGGCCATGCTTTGCTCGCTGACGGCCCATGACCTGGCGCCGCTGGTCGACGCGAAGCGGCTGGAATACCTCAATATCGGCGGCGATAAGACACGCGACGCCACGCTGGCGATTCTGCCGAAACTGACACAGGTCACACAACTGGGGCTTGGTGGGGCAGCCGTCGGCGAAGGGCTGCAACACGTTGGAGCGATGGAGAATCTCCAGTGGCTGAATCTCGAGGCCTTGCGAGACCCGGATATCGACCTGCATCTCAAGCATGTATCGCGGCTAACGAACCTGCGCGTGCTCAGCCTCAAAAACACGCTCATCGGCGACGGCGGGCTTTACCATCTGCGTAATCTCACAACCCTTGAAGAACTGGAACTGTTCTCGAACCCCAATACCGGCCGCGTGACCGGCCGGGGTCTTCAGAACTTGCGCAACCTCAAGAACCTACGCCGTCTGTACCTGCCCAGCGGCACATGGACGGACGCTGAGATCGCGTTCATGGCCGATTTCGACAAACTGGAGAACGTCAACCTGTGGAGCGACGGCCTCACCGACGGTGCTCTTGAAACGGCGTCGCAGATGGCCGCCCTGGAGGTGCTTGAGCTTCGCAGCAAGAAGATCACGGACGCGGGCATGGAGCACCTGGTCAAATGCCCCCGCCTGCGCGATGTAACGCTCAGTGTGCCGATCCATCGCGACGGTCTGCGGCATCTTGCGGGCTGTTCGTCTCTGCGACGGCTGAGTATCTGGCGGACCGAAGTGGTTGGCGAGGACCTGGCGGAGCTTGCCCGCTACCCCGCCCTGGAAGAGCTGTCGCTGTGCCGGATACGCCTGGGCCAGACCGGTGCGGCGCATGTCGGCAAGCTGTCGAAGGTGCACACCCTGCGGATGTACCTGCTCCAGAGCAGCCTGACGGACGACGACCTGGCGCAGATCTCCCGGATGACCTCGCTGGAGACGCTCCAGACATCCGGCAGGAAGGGTGAGAACGCCATCACCAATCCAGGTGTCATACACCTCGCCGGCCTGCCCCGCATCAAGAACCTGTACATCAGCGGCTGCGAACATGTTACGGACGAGGGACTCCTGGCCTTCGCCGGGCACCCGACGATCCGCTGCCTCCGCTTCGCCGGCGCGAGTTGTCACCATACAACCATACAGTCGCTTCGCAGGAGCAACCCGGATTTGGAGGTCATGATAGTCCCATGAACCCATTCTGCATGAGTCCGGCCCAGGGCAAAGTGCGCCACGGGGGAATCGCCTCTCTCATCGCCGTGCTGACTGCTTCCTGGGGCCTGCCCGCGACAGCCGTTTTGGCGTCGCAAGGCGATCCGAATACCACCATCTATCAGAAGCTCTTTCCGGGCCGGACGGCCCCGGCGGCGGCCGAGCGTCCGTCCTCGCCTACGGGGCCGCGCGTCCTGCGTTTCCCGGCCGACCGGCCGCTCGGCAGGCTCAACGTCATGCCCGCCGACGAGCCGCGTATCATCCGGTCGTACTTCTTCTGGACCGATCGCGGGGCCGAATGGCGGTACCTCTGCCAGGCCAGGGGCGACGTAACGGTCCCGGCAGGCCAAATCGCCCAGCTTCAGATAGCCCCCGATGCGTGGCGCGATCTCTCGCCGCTGGCATCGCTCGACCCGGATGGCCTCCATGCCCTGACCATCTACGGCCCGTATCAGGGCGGGGCCAAGCCGACAGACGCCATCACCGGCCACATCGCACGACTGACCGGCCTTCGCAGTCTCACCATCGATCACGCCGTCATCACGGCTGCCGGCGTCAAGAACCTCCTGGCGCTGGGGCAACTGGAATACCTGGCACTGCCGGAATCCACCGATGACGCTGTCATGGCGCTGCTGCCGTCGTTTGCGAAGCTCAAAGGGCTCTACCTCAACAACAGTCGCCTGACCAACGCGGGTCTGGCGCATCTGAAGGACCTGCCCGCCCTGGAGGAGCTGTCGCTGGGACCCGGCCGCATGACCGATAAGGGCCTGATGCAACTGGCGGCCTGTTCGAGGCTTGAGTATCTCATGTTGTCCGGCACCAACTTCACTGATTTCGGCATGGCCTATATTAAGGACATTCCGCGGCTCAAGATTCTCCACGCGGGCCACCTTAACTACCTGACCGACCGCGGCATGGAGAACATCTCGACCGCCGCACAGGTCGAGCGGATGAGCTTCCACTGGGCCGACGGCATCACCGAGGCCGGCCTGGCGCACCTTGCCAGGCTGTCGAATCTGA
>DSDB01000459.1 GCA_011057845.1 Phycisphaerales bacterium
CGCACCGCCTACGAGGCCTGCGCCAAGCTCGGGGCCGATGGCTACTTCTTCTGCTTTCTGCACTCCAGCGGCCGGGTCAACGAACGGATGGTCAGCGTGGACGTGCCCAATAAACGTATCTACATGGACTATACGCAGGACACCATGTACAGCGTCAACACGCAGTACGCCGGCAACACCGTCGGCCTCAAGAAGCTGGCCCTTCGACTGGCGATCCGCAAGGCCGACCGCGAGGGCTGGCTGGCCGAACACATGTTCATCTCCGGCGTCCACGGGCCCGGCGGACGCAAGACCTACCTGGCGGGCGCCTTCCCCAGCGCCTGCGGCAAGACCTCCACGGCCATGCTGCCCGGCGAGAAGATCCTGGGCGACGACATCGCCTACTTCCGCAAGATCAACGGCGAGTTCCGCGCCGTCAACGCCGAGTCGGGCATCTTCGGCATCATTCAGAACGTCACCGCCGAGGACGACCCGGCCATCTGGGACGTCCTCAGCAAGCCCGGCGAGGTGATCTTCTCGAACGTCCTGGTCAAGGGCGGAAAGCCCTACTGGCTCGGTATGGGCGTCAAGACACCGGACGATGGCGTCAACTTCACGGGTCCCTGGCACAAGGGCGCGAAGGACGCCGCCGGCAATGAAATCCCACTGGCCCACAAGAACGCCCGCTATGCGGTGGCGCTGCCGGCGCTGAGCAACTGCGATCCGGAGCTCGATAACCCCAACGGGGTGGTGCTCGGCGGTCTGATCTACGGCGGCCGCGACTCCAGGGCCTATGTGCCGGTCCAGCAGGGCTTCGACTGGGTGCATGGGATTGTCGCCTACGGGGCGTCGCTGGAGACCGAGACCACCTTCGCCACCCTCGGCAAGGAAGGCGTCTCGGAGATCAACCTGATGAGCATCCAGGACTTCCTGTCCATTCCCCTGGCCAGGTACATCCGCAACAACATTGAGTTTACCCGGGACCTCAAACATCCGCCGCTGGTCTTCGGCGTCAACTACTTCCTGCGCGACGCCGAGGCGAAATTCGTCAACGGCGTCCGCGATAAGCACGTCTGGGTCAAGTGGATGGAGCTGCGAATCCACGACGATGTGGACGCCATTGCCGCCCCGACCGGCCTGATCCCCAAATACGAGGACCTGGCGCCGCTGTTCAAGAAGGTGCTTGGCAAGGATTACTCAAAGGACGACTACGTCCGGCAGTTCACCATCCGCGTGCGGGAGAACCTGGCGAAAATCGACCGGGTCCAGGCATTCGGCCGCGAGAAGGTGGGCGACATGCCGGAGGTCTCCGAGGTGCTGGACGCCCAGCGTCGGCGCCTGCTGGACCTGCAAAAGAGCAGAGGCGACTACGTCTCGCCCTTCGATCTGGTCTGACGTTATCGGACAGACGCGAGATATTGCCCAATGCCGGGGGCCGCGGTTGGCTCCCGGCATTGTTTTTGGGCCGAACCTGACGCGGGCATCCTGCTCGTGTGCGGAATGGGCGACAGCCGGTCCATGTCCGAATCCGCACCGCGTGGCCGCCGGACGGTTATGGGGCCGGACATCGGCTGATGAATGCTTGCCGCCGGCCAATTCCTTTGTGAAACAGGCTGGGTTGGGAGCGCCGGCGATTTCTATCGGACCTGACGCGGCCCATGTTTCGACGGGGAGTGGCCGTTTTTTCTTAACCTCATGTGGAACTGTGCCGATAACCCCAGTGATTCGTTCGTACCCTTTGTATGAAAAGGAGATAAATGATGGGAATCCAGAACTGGTCCGAAGACATCATCCTGGTGGACCTGCCCGCGGAGCCTGAAATGGGTGAGGAACTGCAGACCGTCACGTGTATCGTCCGCGACAGGGGCGACTGCGACGTCGTGATTGATTTCGGCAGCGTCGATATCGTTACCTCGTCGAGCCTGTCCAAGCTGCTGAAGCTCCGCAAGCTGCTCGGCGACTGCGGACATCGGCTGATCTTCTGCAGCGTCGCCGCGGCAACGAAAGGCATCTTCAGCGTCACCGGTCTGGACGGCATCTTTGAGGTGGCCGACGACAAGTTCGTGGCCCTGGCCGGGCTCCAGATGGTCGGCTGATCGCATGCCGACACACCCGAACCGGCGTTATACGGTTGACAGGCCGCCGGTTCCGTGGTTCACTTGGGCTTGCTGTGGAGCCGGCTACGAAGACCGCCGCCCCATCATCGTGGTGCGCCGGGATTCGTAATCTGCTCGCAGGGTAGACAACCCATGGAAGCACTTATGGATTCGGACACACTGCGTCAAATCGAGCAGATCACGGGGCATACGTTCTCCGATACAAAACACCTCGAACTGGCCCTGATGCACTCTTCCGCGGTGGACAGCCGCCTGGCCAGCAACGAACGCCTGGAGTTCCTCGGCGATTCCATTCTCGCGGCCGTCGTCTGTGAGCAGTTGTTCCGCCGATTCCGCAAGTACCTCGAAGGCAGCCTGACCAAGGTCAAGAGCATGCTCGTCTCACGGACGACGTGCGCGGCGGTCTGCCAGGAGTTGGGCCTGGACCGCTTTCTTGTCGTTGGCAAAGGCATGACCTCGCGGCGGGCCCTTGCCGGGTCACTGGCGGCCGGGATGCTGGAGGCCGTCATCGGCGCGGTCTATCTTGATGGGGGTTTCGAGGCCGCTCGCGCCTTTATCCTGCGGGGATTCGGCGGTCGCATCGCCGATGCCGACGCCGCACGCGCCCACGGGAATTTCAAGTCGCTGCTCCAGCAATACACCCAGGAGCGATTCGGCGGCACGCCGACGTACGTGCTCATGGACGAGAAGGGCCCGGACCACAACAAGTGTTTCGAGTCCAGGGTCATGATTGATTCGCAGAACTTCACCAGCGCCTGGGGAACCAACAAAAAGGAAGCCGAACAGAAAGCCGCGTACAACGCGCTCGTCGAGTTGGGAGTGATCGAAGGAAGCCCGGACGATCAGTGAATCCCGCCGACGGCTAGGCGGTGATCAGGTATGCCACCGCGAACAGGACCAGCGCCGCAACCAGCATGAACACCATCACCGAGGCAAACAGCAGCGCACAGTCCTTGACGAACGGCCACGGCTCGATGCGTTGGACCTTTGTCGCTTTGTAGACGACCGCGATCGACACCGTCAAAGGCAGCAGCCACAGCATCGACAGTGGACCGTTGCCTACGGTCTGTGGGACGGTAAACGTAAGCAGAATATCGAGAGCCGTCATGCCGTCCGCCCTTCCCGCCCGCGGCGCTTCACGTGAGCCAGATAGACCGCGTTGACGATGCACAGCAGGTTCAGCAGGCCTGAAATGCTGGTGTAGATCTGCCCGATCTCATTGGGCCGCCCGTAGACCGGGTAATGGCCGCTGCGGGTCAGATGGCCGATGGCGGCGACCGCGGGCGAATTCATGATCTGCCCGGCATAGGGCAGCTTGCCGTGCACCGGATCGATCACGCCGACGGACCCAACCCACAGCCCCACCGTAAACGTCAGGACGACCGTGACGAAGATAACCGCCGCCCGCACGCGTTCGCCGATGTAGAAATGCCCCGCGCCGGGGATCGCCCAGCCGAGCAATCCCGCGATAATCAGGTGAGCATAATGGCTGCTGTCCGTGTCGGAGTTCATGCCCCGGGCGCTCCTGTGGCGTTGGCGTCACCGCCGGTGACCGGGGCCGGCTCATTGGGCGAGGCATCTTCCTCCTCCTCGCCGCCTTGGACCCACTCCAGCTTCATACGACGGATGACGTTCTGCGGATTATAGTGCACCGCCGCCAGGCTCTGCGAGGCCAGGTGGTCCAACCGGTAAATCTCCATGACCTTGGACCGGTCGAAGTCCTCCTTCCACAGCCGATCGACACTCAATTTCTCGATGCAGTACCAGGCCAGATCGGGTTTGAATTCCATCAAGACGGGCGTTTCGGAAAGGCTGTTGGCGTCGGGCGGCACGAGGGCGTAGACCCGATCCAGGAATTGCCGCTCGATGTAACGTTCCCGCATGAGGAATTCGCCGGCCGGATTCGCCTGGTTCTGGGCCTCAATCGCCTGCAGGGCCATGCCGAAGAGCTTGCGCATGTCCGTGAGATTCTGCACGCGGAAGGCGTTGGGGTCATCGGGCGACTTCTTCGCTTTTTCCCCATAGAGGTCGTTGAAGGCCTTGACCGCGGCGGGGAAACCCTCCCGCGCGGCCAGGTCCTTGAACTCGTTGGCCCGCTGCTCGGCGACCGGCATGGCCGCCAGCTTCTTGAGGTCCTCGACCACATCTTTCGACACCACGTATGTGTCATTGGCGTCAACGACCCCGTTGATCTTGAGGCCGGCGATACTGAAAGACACATCCGCCGCCGCCGGGATCTCCGCGGCCCGGACATCGACAACACGGACTATAGCGACCACCTCGCCGAGCATGTCGCGGGCCGGTCCGATGTTCTCGTAGAGCCTCGTTTGCGAGGCCTCGCCGCCGACCGGATGTTCGCCGGCCAGGGCCTTGACCAAGAAGACCGCCCGGATCAAGGGCATCGGCGACGCCGAGCTGCCTCGGATGTACAGTCTCCGAAGATACTCGTCTTCCTGGAACCGCCGCGCATCCAGCAGGCCGGTCATCCCGGCATGAACGGGGACCTTGTACTTCTCGGTCAACTGGGCCGCGATGGCCTTGTAGTCGCCGGCCTTCTCCCGGAGGACCGCCTCGGCGGCCGTCTGCGCATCCACATCCTGCAGCCCGGCCTCGGACAGGTCGCGGGCCGCGGCAAGGATTTCGTCGGCCAAGGTGTTGGTGCGGCTCTGACGCAGACGGGCCCCGATGATGGCCTCGACCTCCGCAAAGGTGCGAACCCGGTCGATCTTCAGCGAATTCGGGTCACTGGGGTCGCTGGGAACCTTCTGCGTGAACTCCGCGACATTGTCCTGGTAGTAATCCTCCTTGTCCTGCTGGGTAGGCTCGGTGATCGCCGCCGTGACGTCATCTATCTTGATCGCGATGTACTCGATCTGCGCCCGGCCGGGCAGCTTGTATCCGAAACCGTAGGGATTGTCATCACCGACGTCCCCCTTGAAATGGCCCTTGTACGCCTCGAACTGCCTCTGAACGGCCTCCACGGACGGCTCGTTCTGGTCCTTCATGAAGTGCTCGGCCCGGATTTCAACCAGCGAAACGTCGATGGTCTCCTGCGACGCCGACGCCGAATGCGACAGCTCCGACAACGTCAGGTCCTGCATCGAACAGGTAAACTGGGCAAACTGCACGACCGCCAGCAGGTCCGCGAAGACGCGCAGAATCTGCTGCTCCGACAACTGCGACCGCTCCATGACGCCCCGCATGTATGGACCGTACTGCATGGCCCGCTGCGTCACCTGCGGGATGAGCATGGCCACGATCCGCCCGGCTTCATCCGTCGAGACGGCCATCCCCGCGGCCTGGGCCTCGGCCTTCAGCAGCGTCCAGAAAACGGTCGCCGGCGTGCCTCGGCGCTGATACATGTCATACAACTGACGCTCGCTGATACGGTATTGATTCTCACGGATCAGCCGCTTGAGGTTGTTGATCATCTCCGGCGAGGACCGGTCCTCGCCAAACAGCAGTTGCCCCAGGAATATCCCGTACAGATCCACGTTGCTCAGCAGCACATCGGCCTGGAGCATCCTTAGCACATCGAGTTCCCGCTGGGCGGCCATCAGGTCGTTTTGCGTCATCTTGCGCCCGTCGAGATAGGTGGCAATCGTAGAACTCATTCCGCCCCGCCGCCTGGCGACCTGCTGCAGCCAGGCCCCCAGGACCCACCCCAGCAGAAGGATGGCGACGAAGATAGCCATCAGTTTGGTGTTATGCCTGCGAAACCACTTCATCAGACTCATGTTGGCGCTCCGTATAGGTGCACGTTCTGAAAAAAGCAAAAACCGAGAGTATAGTCGCCCCGCCGCTATTTGCAAGTAAAATAGCCACTTACGCAAAATCCACCGCCCCATGGGAGGCTGCGGAACGGGTTTTTCACCCAAACCCACCCGACGACGGGCCGGTATAATAAGTAAGTTGGAATACCACTGACACAGACAATTGAACCTGAGACACGCAATGCGAAAGTGGTTATGGATCGTTGCGAGCTTACTGATGGGCATACCGTTGGTCCTGGCCGTCACAGCGGCCAGACAACAGCCGGCGTCCGATAATACACAGAACAAGGCCGATTCAATCCGCAGGGTCGTGATCGACGACTTCTCGCCGAGGTCCGATCCCAACGCCGCGGAATCGACCACAGGCCGGACCAACCCGCAATTGCCCTCAACGGGCCGTAAGTGGCGCTTCGAAGGCGACCGGGTGGTCGGTGGAATGTCGAGAGGCGCTGTGAAGCAGGAATTGCACGACAACAGGGCCTGTCTGCACCTGCGGGGCGACGTGTCGGCCGGGGCCGGCGGTGGATATATCGAGGCCCGTGCCAACCTGCACCCAAAGGGCCAGACCCTCGACGCCCGCGCTTACGACGGCTTCTACGTGCGGTTCAAGGGCCGGGGGCTGTTCAGCCTCCGTCTGAAGACCGCCGATGTCCGGCTCGACTGGCAGTCCTATGAGCAGCCCTTTGAGGGCAAGGGCGACTGGGCCGAGGTCCGACTGCCCTTCAGCGGCTTCAGGCCGGTTCAGATCGACCGGCCGCTGGATGTTCGCAGGCTCCGCGCCGCGGCCCTGGCCGCGATGGCTCCCCAGGGGCCCGTCGAACTGTACGTTGACCAGATCGGTTTCTATAAGGAACATCCCATGCCAAGCAAGCTCACGGACGCCGAACAGCACGTTATCCTCCACAAGGGCACCGAACCGCCTTTCACCGGGCGATTCACCGACCACTTCGTCCCAGGCGTCTATACCTGCAAGCAGTGCGGCGCCGAACTGTTCCGGTCGGACTCCAAGTTCCACAGCGGCTGCGGCTGGCCCAGCTTCGACGAGCAGATACCGGACGCCGTCAAGTGGTTGCCCGATGCCGACGGCGTCCGCACGGAGATTATCTGCAACGCCTGCGGCGGCCACCTGGGGCATGTCTTTCGCGGCGAGGGGCTCACCCCCAGAAACCTTCGCTACTGCGTCAACTCCATCAGTATGGACTTCATCCCGGCCGAGGCCCAGAAGACTGAGCGCGCCATCTTCGCGTCCGGCTGCTTCTGGGGCACCGAGTATCATCTCCAACGGATACCAGGGGTGATTTCGACGACCGTGGGATATACGGGCGGGCATGTGGACAATCCCACGTACAAGCAGGTCTGCACCGACAAGACCGGCCATGCCGAGGCCGTGGAGGCCATCTACGACCCCGGCAAGACCACGTATGAGCAGCTCGCCCGGATGTTCTTCGAGACGCACGATTTCACGCAGCTCAACCGGCAGGGCCCCGACGTTGGCACGCAATACCGCTCGGCCATTTTCTACCTCAATGACGAGCAGAAGGCCGTCTCCGAGCGACTGATCGGCATTCTGCGGAGCAAGGGTTTCGACGTCAAGACCGAGCTGTCGCCCGCCGGCGTGTTCTGGCCCGCCGAGGACTACCACCAGGACTACTACGAAAGCAACGCCAAGACACCCTACTGCCACATCTACCGCAAGATCTTCTGACCCGCCCGTTCTTGGGGGTCAGTGCGATATTCCCGGTTTTCTGCACCAAAGGAACCCCCCAGAAAAACAGCCAGATATTAAAAAAATAGTGGTTTCATGCCTGAACAAACGGGCTGCGATATAGTAGTATTGCTATATGCAGATAATTAGATTATAAAGGGGCGTCCGATGAATACCGCCACCGCTGAACATGTTGCCGAGGTGCTCAAGGCCATCGCCAACCCCGTCCGCCTGCAAATCATCGAGGCCCTGGAGCACCAGGAGTTGTGTGTGGGCGATATCTGCCAGGCCATCGGGGTTCGCCAAGCCATCGCCAGCCAGCAACTGACCCTCATGAAAGACAAAGGCGTACTGGCCAGCCGACGGTCCGGCGCCAAGGTCTACTACCGCGTCGAGAACCCCAACGTAACCCGCGTTCTACACTGTATTTACAACCATTATGAGGACAAACAGGAGGCTTCCCATGCCCAAGAGTGAACAGGCCGTACAACAATCATCCACCGGCAAGCTGGCCATAGCAGGTATCGGGGGCGTCTTCGCTGGGGCGGCTATCTGTGTAGCTGTCTTGATGGCCGCCATGCCTTCGCTTATGATAAGGACATACGAGAGCAGGCTTGGTTTCGACCAGACCGTCGCTGATCTCGAGACGGCCGTCAAATCGGCCGGCTGGCATGTGTCCGGGGTGGTGGACATGAACAAGTCCATGGCTACTCAGGGGGTACAGTTTACACCGCGAGTCACACTGATAAAACTTTGCAAGGCGGAGTATGCACAAAGCGTTCTGTCAACCGATCGGCAGGTTTCAACCATGATGCCGTGTACCATCAGTGTTTGGGAGGATGAACACGGCAAGGTCAATATCTCCAAGCTCAACACGGCCCTGATGGGCCGCGTGTTCGGCGGTAACGTCGCCGACGTCATGGGCGGCAAGGTCTCCACCGATGAGAAGAAGATGCTCGCCGGCCTTATCAAAAAGTGAATCCAGAGAACCTGCCAGAGAGATAGGGATTTCGCCCCGTCGTAGAATTAGGACTCCGCTATGAGCCTCAAGGACAGAATTACCGACATATCGCTGGCGCACTACAAGGCCGTTACCGCCATCCTGATTGTCCTGACGGTCGCCCTTGGCGCCCTGATCCCCATGATCCGGGTCGACACCGACCCGGAGAACATGCTGAGCGAAGACGAGCCCGTCCGGGTCTTCCACGATCTCACCAAGAAGCGGTTCGTGCTCAACGACATCGTCGTCGTGGGCGTCGTCAACGATACCGACCCCAACGGCGTATTCAACCGCACCAGTCTTACCCATATCTACAACCTGGCGGAATTCGCCAAGACCCTTCAATGGCCGGACCCCGAAGACCCCAACCGCACCATCGGCGTCGTCGAGGTCGATCTGATGGCGCCGTCCACCATCGACCACATCGGCCAGGGCGGCCCCGGCGTGGTCACGTTCGAGTGGCTCATGCACAAGCCCCCGGCCACCGACGCCGAGGCCCGCGACATCCGCGACAAGGCCTTCTCCAATCCGCTGCTGGCCGGCACGATCTTCAGCGAGGACGGCCGGGCCATCAGCCTGTACCTGCCTCTGACCAGCAAGGACCTCAGCCATCGTATCTACACCCTGATCCGCAAGGAAATCGCCGGCTACAAAGGCGACGAGCAATACCATATCACGGGTCTGCCCGTGGCCGAAGACACCTTCGGCTACGAGATGTTCATCCAGATGGCCATATCCGCCCCGCTGGCGATGCTGACCATCTTCATCCTGATGCTGGTGTTCTTCCGTAAGCTCATCCTCGTCATCAGTCCCATGATTGTCGCGATGGTCTCGGTGATCTCGACCATGGGGCTGCTCATCGGCTTCGGCTACCCGGTCCACATCATGAGTTCCATGATTCCCATCTTCCTGATGCCGATCGCCGTGGTCGACTCCGTGCATATCCTCTCGGAATTCTTTGACCTTTACACCAGGCAGAAAGGCCGCCGCGGGACCATCCGCGAGGTGATGAGCCACCTGTTCATGCCGATGCTTTATACGTCGCTGACGTCGGCCGCCGGTTTTGCCTCGCTGGCCCTGACGCCCATCCCCCCCGTGCAGGTCTTCGGCATCTTCGTCGCCGTCGGCATCATGATCGCCTGGGTCGCCACCATCGCCTTCGTGCCGGCCTACGTCATGATGATCTCCGACAAGTCCCTGGAGAACTTCGGCGCCGCCGCTGTCCACGAGCAGAGGCAGACGTGGCTCTCGCGGCTACTCGAACGGGCCGGGCGATTCACCTACACGGCCGCCAAGCCCATCCTCATCGTCATCCTGGTCTTCACGGGCGTGGCCGTCTACGGAATCACCCGCATCCAGATCAACGACAACCCCGTCAAGTGGTTCTCGAAAAGCCACCCCATCCGCCGGGCCGACATCGAACTCAACAAGCACTTCCGCGGCACGTACATGGCCTTCCTGGTCCTCGACGACGCCTCCCGGGCCGACGTGGACAACGAATTCGTCGGTGAGGTCCGCGCCCGCCTGCTGCGGCTGGGCAAGGACCTCGAACCGGACTTCCCGATGGCGGCCGCGCTCATCTCCGAAGCCGAGAAACTTCTGCTCGAACAGGACTCCAGAGGCTCGGCGAAGAAGGAGTTCCTCGACGGCATGGCCCGGATTGCCGACGAGCGGCAGGCCGACGCACAGGGCCCCGACGCGGACATCTGGTACGAGCTGGCCGACTTCTTCGAACTGGAGAAGCAGCGCCTCGAGGTATTCAAGCTGCCCGAAGTCCTGGCTTACATATCCGACCTGGAGGATTACCTCGACAAGTCCGGGTTTGTGGGCAAGTCGAACACGCTGGCCGACATCGTCAAGAAGGTCCACCAGGAACTCATCGACGGCCGGCCGGAGAATTACCGCATCCCCGACTCGCCCTCGGCCGTGGCCCAGTGCCTCATCCAGTTCCAGTCCAGCCACACCCCCGACGACCTCTGGCACTTCGTGACACGGGACTTCAAGAGCGTCAACCTCTGGCTCCAACTGACCAGCGGCGACAACAAGGACATGGAGCGGGTCGTCCGCGCCGTGGATACGTTCTTTGCCGAAAACGCCCCGCCCATCCCCCTGGAACACCACTGGGCGGGCCTGACCTACATCAACACCGTCTGGCAGGACAAGATGGTCTGGGGCATGCTCCAGTCGCTGCTCGGCAGCTTCATCATCGTCTTCATTATGATGGCCGTCCTGTTCCGTTCCCCGTTGTGGGGGCTGGTCTGCATGGTTCCGCTATCCATCACCATCGTGGTTATCTACGGCATCATAGGACTGGTCGGCAAGGACTATGACATGCCCGTGGCGGTCCTCAGCGCCCTGACGCTGGGGATGGCGGTGGATTTCGCCATCCACTTCCTCGAACGGGCGCGGGCCACCTATCGCCGCACCGGCTCCTGGAAAGACGGCGTTGCGGTGATGTTCGGCGAACCCGCCCAGGCCATCAGCCGCAACGTCCTGGTCATCGCCATCGGCTTTCTGCCGCTGCTGGCGGCCCCGCTGGTCCCGTATAAGACCGTGGGCATCTTCCTCTGTGCCATCATGGCGCTGTCCGGTCTGGTGACGCTGCTGGCCCTTCCGGCCATCCTGCGGCTGGCCGAGAAGGCCATGCTGGCCCGCGAGGCCGGGCCCGGAGCCATCACGTGCCGCTGTGGGTTCTGCCTGGTCCTCTCGGCCGCCGCGGTCATCCTGGTCGCCTTGAATCTCCACCAGTATTGGCATCTGGGCGTCGGACGGCTTACCATCTTGAGCGGTATCGCCATCGCGGTCCTGGCCGTCACATGCAGTATCCTATCGCGTCGGCAGGCCTGCAAAACAGCCAACAGCAACGAAAGGGGGCAAACATGAACGTCGAACGAGCACTGAGAGCCGTTGCCGGGGGCTTTGTGACCGCCTCGGCGGCGCTGGCCTACTTCCACAGTCCCTATTGGCTCTTCTTGACGGTATTCGTGGGGCTGAATCTCTTTCAGTCCGCCTTCACGAACTGGTGTCCCATGATGAACATCCTCAAGGCCTGCGGACTCAAGAACCAGGCGTGAACACAGAAAGGCAGGTGCACAATGAACCACAAGTCAATGATCGTAACCCTGAGCGTACTGGCCCTGGTCGTGGGCACGGCCGTTCCGCTGTTGGCCGCCGACCAGGCGCCGCTGACGGGCGTCCAAGCCATTGTCCAGAAGGCCAATCTCGCCGCCTACTACCAGGGCGACGACGGTAAGGCCCGCGTCAA
>DSDB01000449.1 GCA_011057845.1 Phycisphaerales bacterium
GAGGTGCTTGCCCGCGAGTTGTACGACCACGCCACCGACCCCGATGAGAACGTCAATGTCGCCGGACAGGCCCGTTACGCGGGCGATGTGGAGAATCTGGCGGCGATGCTCAAACGCGGCTGGCGGGTGGCCCTGCCGGATTAGGCGACGCCGACAGGGGTCAGGTATTGCCTGAGGACCTGCACGAGTTGGTCGCGGTCGATGGGCTTGCTGATGTAGGCGTTGCAGCCGGCCTCGATGCACTTGGTGTCGTCGCCTTTCATGGCGTAGGCGGTCAGGGCGATGATAGGGACTGAGACGCCCTTCTTCCGCAGGGTCCGCGTGGCGTCGTAGCCGTTCATATTGGGCATCTGCATGTCCATGAAGATCAGATCGAACGGCGGCGAGTCGGCGTCAAGGGCCATTTCGACGGCCTGCCGGCCGTCTTCGGCGATGGCCGGTTCGATGCCGTACCGCTTGAGCAGAGACCGGATGAGGACCTGGTTGGTCAGGGTGTCTTCGGCGACCAGCACGTTCGCCTCGAAGGCGACGTCGTGGGATTCAACGTTGTCGGCACAGGTTTCCTGGCCAAAGTTGTGGCGGTCCATCATGGCCTGTCGGCGGGTTTCGACGCCGGCGGGAACCACCAGCGTGAATACAGAGCCTTTGTCAGGTTCGCTGACGAAGGAGAGGTGGCCGCCGAGAATCTCCGCAAGACGCTTGGTAATGGCCAGACCCAGTCCCGTGCCGCCGTACTTGCGGGTGTGGCTGCCGTCGGCCTGCGTGAACAGATCGAACACCGTGTCCGTCCGGTCGGCGGGTATGCCGATGCCGGTGTCCTCGACGTCGAACCGGATGAAGGGCTTGCCGCTCTCATCCTCGATGGTCACATGCAGGTATACGTGGCCCTGTTCGGTGAACTTGATGGCGTTGGACAGGAGGTTGATAAGGCACTGCCGAAGGCGGACGGGATCGGTGCATACCCGCGAGGGCAGACCACCGCATTCAACGACCTTGAATTCAAGCCCCTTTTCCTCGGCGCGCGGCCGCATCAGGGATTCGACGGCATTGAGCATGTCGCCCAGAGAGCAGTTGATGAGTTCCGTCTCGAGCTTGTTGGCTTCGATCTTGCTGAAGTCAAGGATGTCGTTGATGAGCGCCAGCAGGCTCTGGCCGGCTCCGTGCATGATCCTGACATACTCTCGCTGCTCGGCCGAGAGGGTGTCGTCGTCGCTGAGGATTCCGGTGAACCCGATGATGGCGTTCATGGGGGTCCGAATCTCATGGCTCATGTTGGCGAGGAACTGGCTCTTGGCCTGGTTGGCGGCGGTGGCTTCCCTGGCGAGCATGTTGGCCCGTTCGACGGAGTCCTTGAGCTGCGCGTTGACTTTCCGCAGGTTCTCTTCGGCGGCCTTGCGTTCGGCCACCTGGGCGATAAGCCTCTCGTTGGTCTGCGTCAGGGCGGCGGTTCGCTCCTGGACGCGCTGTTCGAGGTCCCGGTTGGTGGACATGAGGGCAAGGTCCCGCTGCTGAATCTGACAGAGCATCTCGTTGAAGGCGTCGATCAGTTGGCCTATCTCATCGTCGGACTGTTTGAGGGCCCGCAGCGAGTATTCCTTGTCCTCGGAGACGGTTCGGGCGACCTGGGCCAGACTGAGGATGGGGCGGGAGATAACGGCCTGGAGCCTCAGTGAGACGAGATACGAGGCCAGTGAGCAGCACATTACAACCGCCAAGACGATAAGCACCGTCCCTCGCAGTCGCGCACGCATCAGGCTCATATCGGAGTGCAGACAGACCATCCCCACGGTCTGGCCCCCGACGGCCACGGCTTCGACGACAATGACGTGCCCGCCAGCCATCTGAAAGCCTCGGCCCTGCAACAGATCGGCGGGGTCCGTGTGCTTGTCCTGGTGTTGCGCCGGCTCGTTGGCGTCGCGGTGGTAGGATGCAAAAATGCCGCCGTCCTTCCAGACGGTGCCGGAGATGATGGAGGGTTGCGCCCCAAGGGCGGCCAGTGTGTCCGCGGCGTCTTGCCCGTCGTCAAATATGACGGCGGCCCGGACGTTTTCGGCGACCATCTCGGCCTGGACCTGAAGGTCCCGCACGAGGTGCCTTCGCAAGGCGGCCCACTCGCATGACACGATGGCGGCGCCGGCGACCACAAGGGCTCCTACGCTGGCCGTTACGATGATGACAATGAGCTTATTTCGGATGGCGATGTTTCTCATAAGACGCATAAATCAGGCCTCCGTCGGTGAAGCTGCGGTACAGAATCCGGTCCACACTACTTGCTATCGGTCTGTTCGGCATCGTCCTTAATCACGCGCGTGGCCAGGCGCAGGAGCTGGGCCCGGATGTTGAGTCGGGCCCGTTTGGCGGACCGAGCGGACGTCTCGAACCGCACTTTCTGGTCCTCCAGCACGAAGTTTATGACACCTCCGGCCTCCAGGAACCCCGGCATATCCGCAATGGTAAGGATGGGGGCGTTCTCGATGGGCTTGAGTATATCCTTGATATGCTGCTTCTCGGACCTGGCGACAAAGAGTATATGACAGGCCTTGATCGATGCGAGATCGGGGCGATCGACGAAGCGGGCAATGCCGTCGGAGTCCTTCAGTTCCTGGCAGCCTTTGTATGTCCTGATGAGGACCTGTCGGTCGCCGACCTGCTTGGCCTGGAGCGGCTCGAAGGCCTTTGCGAAGGGGTTCTCGCCGATGACTGCGATGATGATCGGGCTGTTGGGGTCGGCGTTGGGGTCCGGCGGCCAGTCGACGAATTTGAGGAAGTTGAAGATGAAGGCGGCCTTGATCTGGTATTCGGTGCTCTGGGCCGTATCGCCGACGGCGCAGGCTGTGAGCGAGGCGATGAGGATCGCCGTCGCCGTTGCAGCCATGATGGATCGTCGGGCCGTGCTCATATTCTTCTACTTGTGGCGATACGTCAGATCGAACCAGAAGGTGGTTCCGTTCTGATAGATGATTTCCTGAGCGTGTTCGGCGAAGCCGGGATGTCCGTAGCGCTGGTTGAACAGGTTGTACACGCTCACGGAGACGTCCAGATTGGGACGGACCTCGCCGTGGATAGTCAGATTGGCGGCCAATGCGCCGTCGGTGTGGTGTCCCGTGAGCGTCCGGCGTTTGCCGGTGTATTGGAGTTCGAGGCCCAGGAAGAACTTGTCCGCCGGCAACGGGACGGTCAGGTTCAGCTTGCCGATATGCCTGGGGGAGTTGGGCAGAAGGCTGTCGGTGTCGCGGTTCTCGGCGCGGACGAAACAGTAGGAGGCCCGGGTCCGCCAGCCGTTCCTGAGTTTGCCGGAAAGCTCGAACTCAAGGCCCTTGGCCTTGACGGTGCTGGTGTTCTGGAAGACCATGAGCCCGTCGGCGGGATCTTCAACGCTCTCGATGAGGTCGTCGATCTCGTTGATGAAGGCCGAGACACTGCCCCAGAGCCCGTGGCCGATATACTGGTCGAGTATCAGTTCGTACGTGGTGATCGATTCGGGCCGCAGCGACGGGTTGGTCTTCATGGACCAGCCTCCGTCGTTGTAGTACATCTCGTAGGCGGACGGGGCGCGAAACGCCGTGCCGTAGATCGCCTTGAGAATAGTCTCCTGCGTGTGTTTGTAGATGAGGGCGAATCGGGGGTTGGTGGTGCCGCCGAAGGTGCTGTAGGAGTCGTATCGCAGTCCCATGTTGAGAATCACATTCTCGCACACGTGGAACTCGTCCTGGATGAAGACGCCTATCTGGTCGGAGCCTCTTTCATCGTTAAGGTATACGCCCGTGTCGTCGTAGTAGTCCTGGGCCTGTTGGCGGTCGTCGCGGTATTCTATTCCCCATATCAGCTTGTGCTGTTCGTTGATCTGTTTGGCCAACTGGAGGCTCGTGCCGACCCAGTAACCGGTGCTGGCGTCATAACCGCTGATGGGGCCGGGGTACATATAACGGCCTCCGTAGTGATTGTGGCCGAAGGCCAGCCGTCCTTCGGCCTCGATCCCGTTGTCGAAGGCGCGCTGATAGGTCAGTCCGAGGTTGGTGGTCTTCTCATGCGTATCGTTGCGGTCGTCGTTGAATAGAGTCCCCCAGGCGGCCGTCGGGACTCCCTTTTCCCTGGATACATGCGCCGCGTGCAGGGTGACATCCCCCGCGCGAAGCTTGGCGAACAGGTTGCTGTGTTGGGCGTCGTCGCAGCCGTTGGCCCAGCCGAAGTTATTGGCGGGATTGCCATACTCCTTGAAGTAGACGTCGGGGCCCTTCTCGCGGTGGTAGGTGTACGAGAGCAGCGTATCCCAGCCGTTGCCGAACTCCTTGCCGTAACTGACTCGTTGTCGGAAGGCGTCGTAACTGCCCAGTCCCGTGGCGCCTTCGAAACCGTCCAGCGCCTTGCCGCTCTTGGTGATTACGTTGATGACGGCGAAGAAGGCGCTGTTTCCGTAGAGGCTGGACCCCGGCCCGCGAATGATTTCTATGCGGTCGATGAGATCGACATCGAGCAGGAATTCGTCGCCGATATAGGCCTGGTCATACACATTGTCGTTGATCCG
Source organism: Phycisphaerales bacterium (assembly GCA_011057845.1). Classification (GTDB taxonomy): domain Bacteria; phylum Planctomycetota; class Phycisphaerae; order Sedimentisphaerales; family Anaerobacaceae; genus UBA2266. The sequence continues at coordinate 4,526 of DSDB01000449.1, forward strand.
GAAGCCGTCGACGAGCAGGAGAATCCGGCTGTTGTAGTCGCCCGGCAGGCCGAAGCCCCTGACTCCGAGATAGGTGTAGTTGCGGTCGTTGGTGGTGTAGAACCCCCGCACACCGCGGAGGATTTCGTCCAGGGTCCGGTAGCCGTAGACCTGGATATCCTCGGCGGTAATAATCGTAACCGACGAGGGAGCCTCGGTTACCTTTTGATTGTACTTGGATGCGCCGTGGACGGTCTGCACTTCCATCTCCATCAACTGCTCAATCGACATATCGAACAGGTGGGGTGCGGCGTCTGGTTCCTGCTGCCCAGCGCGCGCAGTCTCTGCGCGTGGCGTCATGGCCGCTGTGAGGATCGCCAGTACGATACAGAGTCTGCGTCCCATGATTGCGATGACTTCCGGCAGTCCGACGCCCCCTTTCGACATTCCGGCAAAGCCGTGGCTCTGCGGGGCAAGCCATCCTCGATGGTTCCGCGAGGCGCCGAGACCGCGTTCCAATACCGCAGATTCGGCTGGAAAGCCCGTGGTATTCATCGCTTCGGGAAAATGGCCAAGCCTGTAAGCCAACGGCCAGCACCGAGAAAATCGGCCCTGGCGATGCACCAACGCCGGTTCATGGTGGGGCGGCGGCGGCGCCCGCTGTTGCCTGGCGCACGCCAACGGACAGGGCTCGGACATGCGTGAATACAGCGCATCATATTGCGGAATAAAGACTTACAGGCATGGGGTGAGGTCTTTAAGGGAACCGATGACGATGGCGTGCCCGTCCGAGGCGGTGGTGGCGGTTGCATCCGGGAGCACTCGAATCGGGCAGTCCTTGAGGTGGCAATGCGCGGCGATTATGGGACGGCTATTCGGGGGTTAGCGGGCGCCTCGCAGACGCTCAATGTCGCGGCGGACAATATCGGCGATGATGCCCGGTTCCTCGGGCAACTCAGCGGCAGACGGCTTGGGGGGCCGTACTTTGGACGCAGGTGGCGTGGGGGTCATTTCTTCGCTCGCCGCAGGGGGGACAAAAGGCTTTCTCGACGGGCCTACCCGCTTGCGGGAGGCGTTTTTCCGCTGATCGGCCAGCATCTGCTCGCCGAGGTCGAGGGCCGGCATGTCCGAGGCTGGTCGCCGCCGCTTTGCCCCTGCATCCTTGACCTTGGCCGTTGTTGACGTGTCGTCCTTGTTCGCCGGTGTGCTTGCACCCTTCATAGCGGTCTTCCTGCCCTTGCCGGAGGCTGCCCGGCCGGTCTTCGCCTGCCCACAGCGCCCCCTTACGGAGGACTTCTTCACGACGCCGTCGGGCGAAACAGGTTTTCTTCGGCCGGTCTTAGCCACGGCTGACAGCCTCCTGACACAAGCCGAGTATAACGTTTACTGAGGGTCTCAGGCAAGGCACATATCCATGGCGAAGGGCCTGGCGCGGGCAGGATCAACTCAGCGATTCTGTCAGGGGGCCCAGCGTCAGGCATGTGAAACGGCCCGGCCGCAGGTCTCGAATCAGGCCGACGACATCCTCGACGGTTACGGCCTTGATGGCCTCGACGTCCTGTTCGATCGGGCAGTACCGCCCCAGATACATCCAGTTGAATCCGAGATCGACCAAGCGGCCCATGGGAACCTCGTTCTTGAGCACAAGGGTGCTGAGAACCTTGTTGCGGGCCATGGTCAGTTCGTCCTCGGTCACACCATGGGCGGCCAACTGTGCGAATACCCGTTCGAGGACGCCATAAACGGTCTGTAACTTGTTGCCGGCACAGGAGATATAGCTGCAAAAGACGCCCGTGCCGTCCATCGCGCTGAACTGCATGGAGGCCTCATCGGCAAGGGCCGTATCGACGAGTTCCCAGTAGAAACGCGAGCCGACAGAGTCGCCGATGATGCAGGCGAGCATGTGGGCGGCGAAGCGGCGGCCGTCCTGGGCGGCGACCCCTTCGCTCATGAGGCAGATATGTTCGCGGACAAGGTTCGCCTTCTCGATCCGCCGGCGCAGGCCGCTACCGGGGCAGTGTTCCATTGGGCGGTCGGCGGGCTCGACCGGCCATCCGGAGCAGCCCTGCTCGACGGCGGCGAAGATGCGGTCGGGGTCGAAGCGGCCGGTGCATGCGAAAACCAGGTTGTTGGGACTGTAGCGACGGTTGAAGTACTCCCGCATCCGCCCGGCCGAAAGGGCGTCGATGCTCTCGATGCTGCCGAGGACGCTGTTGGCGCACGGGTGCTCGCCGAAGTGCAGGCTGCGGCAACGGTCCATGACGTCGAAGCTCGGCATGTCCATGTACATCGCGATCTCTTCCTTGATCACGTTCTTCTCGATGGCGAAGTCCTCCTCTCGCAGGGCCGGACGCATCAGCTCGATCCACAGGCGCGTGACTTCTTCGAGGTACTCCGGCAGAACGGCGGCGTAGTAGACGGTGCTCTCCTCGCTTGTGAAGGCGTTGAACTGCGCTCCCGTGCGGTCGAAGGCCTCGTTGACCTCGCACGGACTCAGACGCTCCGTGCCTTTGAAGAGCATGTGTTCGAGGAAATGGGAGACACCGTTGATTTCAAGGATCTCGTCGCGGGCGCCGGTTCGGACGAAGAAGCCGACGGCGGCGGATTCGGCGCTGGGATTGACCTCGCCGATGAGGACGAGTCCGTTATCGAGTTGGCGGGTAGTGAAGGACATGATGTGTTGGTGTCTGGGGTTCGCAATATGCGATTTATGATTTATTAGCCACAGATTTCACAGATGCTACAGATTACTCATGTCGTTGTTGCTCGACGTCGATGGGCCTGGGACCAATGGTAACAACCGTGAAGTCGGTGAAGGGGTGGCGGCGGAGGAAATCGCGGACGGAACCGAGGGTGGTCGCGTCGATGCGGCGTTTGATCTCGTCGAGGCTTCGAACACGGCCGAGCAGATAGTGGTCCATACCGATGCCGCCGACGCGGTTGCTGGAGGACTCGCTGTGCATGATGACGGCGGACTTGAGGCCCGCCTTGGCGCGGTTGATCTCGTCCTGCGTGATGCCCTCGGAAAGTCCGCGGAACTGTTCGGCCGTAACGTCAAAGGTCTCCCGGGCCTTGTCGGGGGTGGTTCCGGCGTAGCACAGGACGCCGGCGGCGTTGCGCAGGCCGTGGTAGCGGGCGCCGATGGCGTAGCAGAGGCCGCGCTTCTCGCGGACCTCGGTGAACAGCCGCGCGCTCATGCCGCCCGAGAGCACCGATACGGCGACACGGGCATCGTAGTAGTCCTCGTCGGCGGGCTTGACGCAGGCGGTCATCAGACCGATATGGACCTGGGCGCCGTCATTAGGGATGTGGGTATAATGTCGGCCGGGCCCCTTGAGCTGCGGCTCCGGGGCGTCGATCCCCCTGCGTGAGCCGAAGCGGTCCTCGAGTTGGCGGCAGATGGCCGGGAAGTCGTACCTGCCGGTGACCGCGAAAAGCATCTGGGAGATGTCGAAACGCCGGGCGATGAGGCGGCGGGTCTGTTCGGCGGTCAGTTGTTCAAGTTCGGCGACATTCCCTTCGGTGTTACGGCCCAGAGGATGCGGGTAGAACTGATCTCTCAGATGGAGCGCCACCTTCTGGCGGGGGTCGTCGTCGAGGCTGTGGACGGCGTCGATGGCGAGTTCCCGGGCGGGGGCGAATTGCTCATCGGTCAGATGGGGCGCGAGAATCGTATCGGCATAGAGGTCGATGGCGGCCGCGAGATTACCGGCCTCCATCGCCGCCCCGACACTCAGGTGGGAACTGCTCACGGAGTCCATCCGGTGCAGGCCCAGGCGGTCCATGGCGTCGCTGAGTTGCCGGCTGTCTCGCTCGCCGGCGCCGCGGAATATCCAGTCGCAGATGACGTTGGCCGCGCCGCAGCAACCGTCCGGCAGCATCGCCGCCCCGGCCGGGATCATGAAGTTGAAGGCCGCCGAGGCCACGTGGGGCATTGGTTCGCCGAGGATGACCATGCCGTTATCGAGGATGTGCGTGTCGGGCGTTGTCGTCATCATCAGCGGGCCGGGGAGAGGGTGAAGGTCAGGGAGTAAGGTTTCTCGCCCGGCAGGGTGTACTGCGGGTGCGTGCGGGCGCCCCAAGAGTTGTCGCCGCCGACGCCGTGAAGCTTGTAGTCCACGAAGACGGTGTTGAAGTCGCGGCGGGGCAGCTCGTAGGGGTGAGCGGCCTGTTCGACATCGGCCATGGTATAGGGCCACGCGCTGAAGCTGATGGGCCCGGCCCCTTCGATCCGCAGGCCCACGCCCGTGCGGCCATTGAGGGCAAACCATCGCGTGTCGGTCCGGTTGCCCGTGTCCTGCGGGCGGACATAAGGGAAGACCATGTCATCGACCGTGTGCTCGTACACGGCGATTTCGCCGCCGGTCTTGCGGTCCTCGTAGGTCTCCTGTGGGCCGCGGCCGTACCACGTAACGTTGTTTAGTACAGCAGGAACGGCGAAGATGACACCGAAACGGGGCATCAAGGGCATTTGGACACCCGATGGGGGCTGATAGGCGGCCTCAACGGCGACATGCCCTCGTGCGTCAACACTATAGCTGAGCTGATAGTCGGCGTCGTTGACGGGCAGCTTCGTCTTGGCGGTGATCTTCACAAGACCGCGTTCGGTCGCGGCCTGGATTGTTGTGACCTTTCGCCCCGCGGCGACGGCCCGCCACGGACCAAGTCGGCCGAGGTAGTTGTTGCGGTACTGGTTGTCGTTCGGGGTCTTCCAGAAGTTGGGGACCAAGGGCGAAACCAGCATCTCCCGCTCGTTGTAGATGAGGGATTCGAGGGCGGCCGTGGCACGATCGATCACCACCGAGAAACGTTCGCCCTTGACCATGTAGGCCCGGTCGGTAACGACGAGCTTGGGCGGATCCTGGGGCGCAGAGGCCGCCTTCTCAGGCATGGGGCGGACCTCGAACTGGTCCCAGGCGACGACGTGGCCCTTCGGCGCCCAGGCGGTGTCCTGCGGCAGCTCAAACGAGACCGTCAGAAGCAACTCGCCGCGACGCTCCCTCTTGAAGGGGACCGTGACCTGCTGCCTGGACTGTGGGGCGATATCGAGACGGCCGAGGCGGCCCGACTCAACGACCCGGCCGTCGGCCCGCAGAAGCCATGTGCATTCGTACTGGTTGAGATTCGTGAAGTAGAACTTGTTATGGACGGTGAATCGACCGCGGGCGCCCGTTTCGGCGGTCACTTTGACGTTCTGGTAGACCTTCTTGACCTCCCACAGGTGCGGATTGGGGCGGCGGTCCGGCTGAATCAGGCCGTTGCAGCAGAAGTTGCCGTCGTTGGGTTTGTCGTTGAAGTCGCCGCCGTAGGCGAAGAAGGTTTTGAGGCCTCTCGGGTTATTGTCCACCTTCTCGCCCGTGACCTCGGTCAGGGGCATATCGAGGACGAGGCCGTCGCCGCCGCGTGAGGCGGGGTCGGCAACCTCGGCGGCCGTCAGGGCCCGGTTATAGATGCGGGCGTTGCGAATCGGAAGGTTGGAGACGCGATCGGTGACTTCGGAGTTGCGGCCGATATTGACGGGGTGGGAACTGGACTGCATCGGGGCGTTGACCTCCATGCGCCCTACCTGCTTGCCATTGACATAGAGAACCGAGGTCTTACCGTCAAAGACGGCCGTGATGCGGTTCCAGCCGTCGCCCAGGCCGGCCTGGGCGTAGTTTACGTACAGGCCCACCCATCTGTCGGTGAAGACGGTGAAGTTGAGCCCATCGTTACTGTAACGCAGCAGGTACTGATGGTCGCCCTTGGAGATAATGGGGCAGTAGGTCAGGGTGGTGCGGCCCTTGACCTCGGCCTCGAGGGTGACGGCCTCGGTGAGGTTCAGGGCCGGATCGTCACCGACCACGACGGGTCCGAGCAGGCCCTGATCGGTAACCTTGCCAAGAGCCGTACCGCCGGTCTTTGCCCCGGCACGGCTGCGGACACGGTCGCGCTTGAGATCAGGGACGGCCTTGACCAGGCCCTGGTCCACCCAATCCCAGATACAGCCGCCCTGTAACGCCGGGTAGGCCTCGATGGCGTCCCAGTAGTCCTGGAGGTTGCCGACGCTGTTGCCCATGGCGTGGGCGTATTCGCACTGAATCAGCGGCCGGGTGATGCCCGGCTTGCGAGCGTAGCGAATCATACTCTCGATAGTCGCGTACATCGGCACGACAACGTCGGTGTGCGGTCCCTCGCCGGCCTGCTCGTAATGCACCGGACGGGAGGGGTCGAACTTGCGGACCCAGCTTGACGTGGCCAGATAGTTGCAGCCGTCGCCGCCCTCGTTGCCCAGCGACCACATGATGATGCAGGGGTGGTTCTTGTCGCGGTGGACCATCCGGGTGGTGCGGTCGAGGTGGGCCTTCTCCCAGCGGGGGTCGTTGGCCAGGGGCCGGTTGTCGTGGGCCTCGATGTTGGCCTCGTCGATGACGTAGAGGCCGTACCGGTCGCACAGCTCGTACCAGCGGGGGCAGTTGGGGTAGTGGCTGGTTCGGACGGTGTTGATGTTGAACTGCTTCATCAGGGTGATGTCGCGGACCATGGATGCTTCGCTGACGTAGTGGCCGGTGATGGGGTCGTGCTCGTGGCGGTTGACGCCCTTGATGAGAATCGGTTGGCCGTTGACGAGCAGTTGGGCGTTGCGAATCTCGACCTTGCGAAAGCCCACATCGCAGCC